>NZ_JBFBBE010000056.1:0-56652 GCF_040682555.1 Streptomyces sp. NPDC051172 | reverse complement strand
CCCGCCGCCCCCCCTCGGCGCCCCCGCACCGCCGCCGCCGCCGCCGCCGCCCCCCCGGCGCCGGAGGTGGCGACCCCTAGTCGTACGCGCAAGGCGGCCGCAGCCGCCGAGGCCGCTGTCGACACGGAGGCCAAGCCGCGCCGCACCCGCAAGACGGCCGCCGCCGCGGAGACCACCGAGGCCAAGCCTCGGCGTACCCGCAAGGCCGCCGCCGTGGCCGAGATCCCGGCGCAGGCCGCCGAGGAGCCCGAGGCCAAGCCGCGCACCCGTGCCCGCAAGGCCGCGGTACCCGCCGAGGCCGCTGCCGAGGCGAAGCCCAGGGTGCGTCGCACGCGGAAGGCCACGGCCGCCGCGGAGCCCGCGGAGAGCTGATCGCCCACCCACCGACGGCCCGGTCCCCCACCTCACGGGAGGGGCCGGGCCGTCGGCCTGTGTGCCTACGGCTGGATGCCGCAGCCCGTCACCGTCCCCGACACCCGAGGCGGATAACCTCACCCCATGAGCAGGCCCCCGACCTTCACCCCGCCCCCCGGCGCCCGCGCGTACTCGCTGCGCACCGCGCGCGGAGAGTTCGCCGTCGTCGACGCGCCCGTGGCGGACGGCGTCGCCGCCAGGGGAACCGCGCTGCTGCTGCCCGGGTTCACCGGCAGCAAGGAGGACTACAACCCGCTGCACGAGCCGCTCGCGGCCCGCGGTTACCGGACCGTCGCGGTGGACGGGCGGGGGCAGTACGAGTCCGACGGCCCCGAGACCGACGAATCGGCCTACGCCCAGGGCGAGTTGGCGCAGGACGTGCTCGCCCAGGCCGCCGCCCTCGGCACCCCCGTGCACCTCGTCGGCCACTCCCTCGGCGGACAGATCGCACGAGCCGCGGTCCTGCTGGACCACACCCCCTTCCTGTCGCTCACCCTCATGGCCTCCGGCCCCGCCCAGATCTCCGGCTCCCAGCAGGAGCGCGTGAAGCTGCTCCGCGACGCCCTTGCGGTGATGAGCATGGCCGAGGTGTGGGAGGCGATCCAGGCCATGGAGCCGCCGGAGGAGACCGAGACCGGCGAGTCCGGGGAACTGGACGGCGGCCTCGACGACCAGGACGACCTGCGCCGCCGCTGGCTCGGCAACAAACCGGCCCAACTCATCGCGACGGGCCGCCAGTTGTGCGTGGAACCGGACCGCGTGGCCGAGCTGACCGCCGTACCGCTGCCGTTCCACGTCCTGTCGGGTTCCAGCGACGACACCTGGCCGGTGCCCCTCCTCGACGACATGGCGCTGCGCCTGCACGCGCACCGCACCATCGTCGAGGGCGCCGAACACTCCCCCAACACCGACCGGCCCCTCGACACGGCTCGCGCCTTCGCGGACTTCTGGGACCGTACGCGGGCCCGCCCGTAGGCGCCGTCGCTAGTACTGCCCCTGCAGATGCTCCCAGAACCCGTCCCGCAGCGCGCGCCGCAGGTCCGCCTGGCCGCGCAGGGAGTACTGCAGCAGTCCCTCCGCCTCCACCAGCAGGTCCTGGTCCACCGAGCCCGGCAGATAGGGGTGGCCGGGCAGCAGCTCCGCCAGGGAGTCGCGGCCCCGCGCGGCCAGCCACTTCGCCGCGATCTGCGCGCCGACGAAGCGGACGTCGTCACGACCGGGCCGGGCGGTGGTGGCCTCGTAGGCGGCCCCGGTGCGCCGGGAGACGTACGGCTTGAAGAAGTCGAGGTCGAGGGTGCGCTGGCTGTCGACCTCCCAGAGCAGGGGCTCCGCCTGGTTGCGGCCCTCGGGGGCCTCGATGCCCCACAGGTGGACGCGCGCCCCGTACCCCTGCGCCGCCTCGACCGCCGACACCAGGTCCTCGTCGCCGCCCAGCAGTGCCGCGTCACTGATCGCCCGGTGTCTGGCCAGTGACTCCAGGTCCGTCCTGATCAGCGAGTCGACGCCCTTCTGCTGGTTGTTGGCGTTCAGGTTGCCCAGCCGGACCTTCACATCGGGAAGTTCGGCGATCGACTGCTGCTCGGCGGTGTGGATGCGGCGGCGCGCGCCGTCGTACCAGTAGACGCGGAGCAGCCGGCTGTCCGCGAAGATCGTGCGGGCCCGGTCGATGAGCGCCTCGATCAGGCCCTCGGCGTCCAGGTCGAAGGCGCGACGGTCCTCCGTCCCCGCCACCAGCCGGCCGGCGGCTGCATACAGGTACCCCGCGTCGACGAAGATCGCATGGGTCGAGGGCGTCTTCGCCACCTCGGCGAGCATGCGCTGCAGCAGCTCGTTCGTGCGGTCGATGCGGGCGCTGAGGGCCGCGAGGTCGTCGTTCATCGCCTCCCATTGTCCTGGCGGTCACGCTGCGAACACAACTGGTCCCGGTCGGTCTCCTCCGCCTCCTTGCAGTTCCTTACCGCCGAGTAGTTAGACGTTCGAAAAATTTCCTTAGCGTAGGGAATGTTTGTAACACGCAGCCCGTTGACTACGACGTACACAGCGCGACGAAGGGAGAGGCCAATGCGCTTCGAAATCATGCGACTCGACGAGGTCGACGGCACGACCGTGGACAGCACAGTCGTGGACGCCGCCTCCGTCAACCGGATCGTTCAGCAGGCGGCGGCCATCGGGCAGCGCCTCTGGATCCGTCCGGCCGAGGACTCGGCCGCATAACACCGACGCGAAGACGTAACGACGAAGACGCGGATCACCGCAGCAGCTTCAGAGCCCTCGTACGGCATCGACGCCGTACGGGGGCTCTGCGCTTGCCCGGCGCTCTGCGGGGCTCAGGCGCCCTTGATCACTTGCGTGATGCCGTTGATGATCTGCTGCACGGCGATCGCGGAGAGCATCATGCCCGCGAGCCGCGTCACCAGGACCACGCCCCCGTCCTTGATGACCCGGATGATCAGCAGCGAATACCGCATCACCAGCCACAGCACGACATGGATGGCGAGGATCGCCATCCACACCGACATCTGTGTGGCGACGCTGTCGGCCTTCTGGACGGCGAGGATGACGGACACGATGGCACCGGGGCCGGCCAGCAGCGGCATGCCCAGCGGTACGAGCGCCACATTGACGTCCTTGGTCTGCTTCGGCTCGTCGGTCTTGCCGGTCAGCAGGTCGAGGGCGATGAGCAGGAGCAGCAGCCCGCCCGCGATCATCAGCGCCGGCACGGAGACATGCAGGTAGTTGAGGATCTGGTGCCCGAGCAGCCCGAAGACGGTGATCACACCGCCCGCCACGCACACGGCCTGGAAGGCCATCCGCTTCTGGACCTTGCCGGGGCGCCCGGCGGTCAGCGCGAGGAAGATCGGAGTGATCCCGGGGGGATCCATGATGACAAAAAGGGTCAGGAACAGGGAGCCGAAGACGGCGACGTCGAACATGGGTGAGCTACACGCCTTGCAGGAAAAGGTGATGGACGGAAACGGGATTGCGGAGGGGTTCCTCAGGCTCCGCCGGTCCCCGGCACCGGGAACGCCCCGGTCGCCCGTCGCGTGATCTCCCCGTAGACCTCGGGGTCCGTGACGTACTCGCCGAGCACGCAGGTCTTCCGGCTGCCGTGGTAGTCGCTGGACCCGGTGGTCAGCAGCCCCAGTTCCTTGGCCAGCCCGCGCAGCCGCGCCCTGGTCTCCTCGTCGTGGTCCATGTGGTCGACCTCGATGCCGTCGAGCCCGGCGGCGGCCATCTCGGCGATCGCGGACTCCGGCACCGTACGGCCGCGCTTGCGGGCGCCCGGGTGCGCGAAGACGGTGACCCCGCCCGCAGCCTTGACCAGCCGGATCGCCTCGAAGGGATCCGTCTCGTGCTTCTCGACGAAGGCCCGCCCGCCGTCGGCCAGCCAGTCCTCGGTGAACGCGTCACTCACCGTCGGGACGACGCCGAGCTCGACGAGCGCGGTCGCGACATGCGGCCGCCCGACGGAACCGCCCCCGGCGATCCGCTCGACCTGCTCCCAGGTGACCGGCACACCCAGCCCGTTCAGCTTGGCGACCATGCCCTTGGCCCGCGGCACCCGGTCGTCCCGCACCAGCTCCCGCTCGGCCAGCAGCGCCGGCTCCTCGGGATCGAAGAGGTAGGCGAGCATGTGCATGGAGACACCGTCGACACGACAGGACAACTCGGCACCGGTGACCAGCGTGAGCCCCACCGGCACCGCGGCGATCGCCTCGGCGTACCCGCGAGTGCTGTCGTGATCGGTCAACGCCACCACCTCCAGCCCGGCCGCGGCAGCATTCCGCACCAGCTCAGCCGGGGAGTCCGTACCGTCGGAAGCAGTGGAGTGGGCGTGCAGATCGATACGCACTACGCAGACTCCAAGCGGTGACGGAACAGAAGCGGACGCTCAAGGATAACCGGATTTTCACGGGTCCCCTGTCATACCCGTAACCGCTAAGCGCCCCCTACCTGTACCGCCGGCAAGGGGCGCGGGGCTGTGCCGATTTGCGGCTCCGCCGCGTGGGCGCGATCAACCACCGACAAGCCGCAGACGCCGAACAACCCTGCACCCCACCCCGGTGGGCGCTACGGCTCGAGCAAGCGCGGCGACAACGCCCCGCAGGGCACCAGCTCGACCTCCGCCCCCGCATCCCGCAAATCCGTCAGCACCAGCTCGTCATACATCAGCAACCCCGACTGCTCGGGCCACACCACCGCCCACAGCCACAGCCCCCGCGCCTCGCCCGCGAACACCGCCCGGTCGTCGGGGCTGCCGGCGACATGCCACAGCGGGGTGGGCCGCCCGCCGGCCAGCACCTTCGCCTGAGGGGGCTTCTCGACGTTCATGTACGGCCCCGGGTCCGGACCGTCGATCCCCGCGTACCGCGCGCCGAGCCCGACCCCGAGCTCCTCGGCGACCAGGATCAGCTCCCCCATGCCACCGAGCGGCCCCGGGCCCGAGCAGGCCACAGCGGTGGCACGGCCGCCATGGCGGTCGTCACCCGCACAGGCCACGCCCGTGAACAGCCAGCCGATCGGCAGCGGCCACGGCATCCACACCGGCACCTGCGTGCGATGCACCACCACGCTGAGGGCCTCGACGCTGGGCGGGATCACGGGCTGCAGCGGATGCACGGTGCCGTGCACATCGCACTGCCAGGTGTCGGAGAAGAGACCGGGAGCCCTGACCCGGCCACCACACTTCGGGCAACTGGGTTCGCCCCTCATAGGGCCCCACGGTCCTACCCCCGCTCCGCCACGTCAAGGACGATCACCCGTCCGGACGGAACCCTTCACCGGAACCCTCACCACCGGTTCGGGATGTGCTGTGTCGCGGCCTTTGCCAACCGACCGGTTCCGGCCGTGTGTTGGTGAGCTTGCTCACTCGGCGTTCAGTCCAGCGGGACGGACCCGCGGGACGGATCCCTCAGGTCCGTGCCGTTCGTCAGCCACCGCTCCTGGAGGGCCTGGGCGCCGTGCACGCGCTTCCATGCGGCCTCGTTCGGCGTCATGGGCAGCAGGGGCAGGAAGCGCACCGGATCGAGGGGCTCGTCGAGATCGAGGTCCTCGACCAGGCCGCCCGGCTCGGCGACCAGGACGGAACTGAACGGGGCACCGGGCCACAGGGGTTCGCCGACGTCCAGTGAGGCACCCGGCGCCACGATCACGCCCTCGACCTGCGGGGACGCGGCGAGTACGGCGAGCGGGCGCAGCGCCTTGTCGGTGTCGGCGAGGCCGCCGCGCACCGAGAGGATCAGCTCCGCGCGCGGGCCCTTGACCGGGTCGGCGAGCACCCCGGTGGGGTCGCTCATCGGCTGTGCGGACATGCCGAGGGTGGCGTAGCGGACGATGCCGCCGTCCCCGGAGTCGCCCCGGAAACGCAGTACCTCGATGCGGTCCGTGCCCAGGAACGTGACCGCCGCGCGCGCGTCCGGTTCGCCCAGCGCGCTGCGCAACCGGGCCTCGACCAGCGGAAGAACATCAACCATGCGGCGAGCATAGAACTCGTCAGCACCGGGCAAAGCTGCGCCTTGACAGTTTGGGCGACTGATACTCTGGCCCGGTCGTTCGGGCAGCACGCAGAGGCGTCGCGATCGAGTCCCGACGCCGATTGAGACTCCCTTACGAGGGACCGGCCGGAGGAGGTGGGGCTGTCATGGATCGAAGTCACCCGTGCAGTACCACTCGCTCTTCCCGCCGCTGATACAGCTGATCCGGCTCCGGCTGACCGCCGCCTTTCACGCTCACGTCCTCATGCGGAAGAGCACTTCGTTTTGCCTGATCTGTCTGATCTGAATCAGTAACGAAGCTCGCCACCGCGATGGTGCGGTGCTCCCCGCTTTGTGGACGTGCCAAACACACGAAGTCAGGACGTCCCCATTCCGGGCAGTTCCATCCGTCGTCGGCGCCTTGCGTTGCCTGTCACGAAGGAGCCAGCCATGTCGATGATCCGTGACCTCCGCGCCGCGGTCCGGCCGTCCCGCATCTCCCTGCGCAAGGACACCGGCGTGTACGACACGACGCGCGACCCCTCGACGCCGTCCGCGGTCGTCGACTGCGCCGTCTACCGCGACGGGGCCCGCGTCGACACCGGCGAGCCGATGACCCCGCACGAGGCGATGCGCCTGGTGCGCCGCGACGGGGGCTTCGTGTGGATCGGGATGCACGAGCCGACCGAGGCCGAATTCGCCGGTGTCGCCCGCGAGTTCGGGCTGCACCCGCTGGCCGTCGAGGACGCCGTCCAGGCCCACCAGCGGCCCAAGCTGGAGCGGTACGACGACTCCCTGTTCACCGTCTTCAAGACCATCCACTACGTGGAGCACGACCAGCTGACCGCCAACAGCGAGGTCGTGGAGACCGGCGAGGTCATGTGCTTCACCGGGCGGGACTTCTTCATCACCGTCCGGCACGGCGGCCAGGGCTCGCTGCGGGCGCTGCGGCACCGGCTGCAGGACGACCCCGAGCTGCTCGCCAAGGGCCCCTCGGCGGTGCTGCACGCGATCGCCGACCATGTCGTCGACGGCTATGTCGCGGTCGCCGACGCCGTCCAGGACGACATCGACGAGGTGGAGACCGAGGTGTTCTCGCCGGGGCGCCGTGGCGGTGTCTCGCGCGGTGTGGACTCGGCGCGGATCTACCAGCTCAAGCGCGAGGTGCTGGAGTTCAAGCGGGCGGTGGCGCCGCTGCTGCGTCCCATGCAGCTGCTGAGCGAGCGGCCGATGCGGCTGGTCGACCCCGACATCCAGAAGTACTTCCGGGACGTCGCCGACCACCTCGCCCGGGTCCAGGAGCAGGTCATCGGCTTCGACGAGCTGCTCAACTCGATCCTCCAGGCCAACCTCGCGCAGGCGTCCGTCGCACAGAACGAGGACATGCGGAAGATCACCGCCTGGGCCGCGATCATCGCCGTACCGACGATGGTGACCGGTGTGTACGGCATGAACTTCGACTACATGCCGGAACTGCACTGGAAGTACGGCTACCCCCTGGTGCTGAGCCTCACGGTCACCATGTGTGTGGGCATCCACCGGGTGCTCAAGCGCAACGGCTGGCTGTGAGGCGCCTCGATAGGCTTGGCTCATGACAAGCGAGCTGCTCGACCAGGCCCTCGTCGAGGAGGCCACCAAGAAGTCCGGCCTCATCTGGGTCAGGGGTGCCGGTACCGCGGCCCGTGCGCTGTGGCATGTGTGGCACGAGGGTGCGGTGTGCCTGGTCGGCGACGGGCCCGGGGAGCAGCCGCTGCCGGGGCTGGCCGACGGCGGCTCTGCCGAGGTGACCGTGCGCAGCAAGGACAAGGGCGGGCGGCTGGTGACGTTCGCGGCGACCGTGTCCGAGCTGCCGTCCGGCTCCGCGGAATGGGAGGCGGCCGTCGCCGAGCTGAAGGGCAAGCGCCTGAACGCCCCCGACGGTGAGGCGATGACGGGCCGTTGGGCCCGTGAGTGCAGGGTGCTCCGCCTGGAGCCTGCGGGGGTGTCGGGCCCTCTGCCCGACGGCAGCCTGGCTCAGGCGCCGCTGCCGTCGCCGGCCACGACCCGTCAGCCGATCCCTGCGGGGTTGCCGCGGCTGCTCTTCCGGAAGCGCCGGCGCTGAGCGCTCCGCGGGAGTGCCGCCGTCTGATGTCTGCGGGTCCGTTGCGGCTTGGCGCGCCCACGGGCGGAGCCGCATATCGATACAGCCCCGCGTCCCTTCGGGGGCGCGGTTACGACGTCGGGAGTTTCCTGCCGTAGTCGACCGTCTCGTCCTTCTTCGGCTCGGTGAGGGGGAAGTCCTGTCCCCAGGAGGAGAAGGTGAGGGTGCCGGCGCCTCCTGCGCGTTCCAGGCGGAGGGGGTACGGGGTGCCCTCCAGGGAGACGTCCAGGGTTCCGCCGGAGCCCTTGTCGGCGGTGATGCGGATGGTGCGGGTGCCCGCCTGCTCGTGGTGACCGTCCGTGGCGAGCGCGCCGTGCAGCGTCAGCAGACCGTCGAGCAGGACGTCCTTGTCCGTGAACCCGCTGAACTTCTTGTACGAGGGGTCGCCCTGCGGCACCTTCACATACTTGCCGTCGAGCGTGCCCCCGGCCGACGCGTTGCCGTCCGCGTGGTTCCAGAACTCCGCGCCGGCCTTCAGATACAGCTGCTCGCCGATCCGCAGCAGCCCGAAGGCCACCCCCTTGGAGGTGACCGAGCCGCTGCCGCCGCCGGACTTCAGCCGCATGTCGAGGGTGTACGTCCGCCCGTTGGTCACCACGGTTCCGGCGAGCCGTACCGCTTCGGCGGATTCGGCCGCCGCCCTGGTCTTCGACTGGATCTTGTCGGCCGGCAGCTTGCCGACGCCGTTGGTGCCCGCGTCGGGGTCCTCGCTGCATCCCGCAAGCAGCCCCGTCCCCGCCACCACCAGCGCGCACACCGTGCTCACCAGCGAGGTCCGACGGGTTCGGCCGAGGGCAATCGCAGTCACAGGCGGGGCTGCCTTTCAGTCGGGGGACGTGGGGCAGGGCCCCAGCAGCGTACGGCAGAGTAACGGGTGCCCCAGCGGCCGAACGGAGCCGGTGCGTCCGGACCTCCCGCCGGGGCGGTGCCGATGGGTACGGGCTAGCCTGAAGCCCATCCGAGCGGGCAATTCGGAAAAGATGCACAGCAGCGACACGCAGCACTGGACACCCGTACGCAAAGGAGGCGCAGCCATGGCAGCGGGCGCGCCCCGGATCTTCGTCTCGCACCTCGCCGACGTCGCGGCCTTCGATCCCAACGGCGACCAGGTGGGCCGTGTGCGCGATCTGGTCGTCATGCTGCGCGTCGGGCGACGGCCCCCGCGGGTGCTCGGGCTGGTCGTCGAACTGCCCAGCCGGCGCCGCATCTTCCTGCCCATGACCCGGATCACCAGCATCGAGTCCGGCCAGGTCATCACCACCGGCGTGCTCAACGTCCGCCGCTTCGAACAGCGCCCCACCGAGCGCCTCGTCTTCGGCGAACTCCTCGACCGGCGCGTCACGCTCGCCGAGACGGGTGAGGAAGTCACCGTCCTCGATGTGTCGGTGCAGCAGCTCCCGGCCCGCCGGGACTGGGAGGTCGACCGTGTCTTCGTCCGCAAGGGCAAGAAGGGCGGCGCCTTCCGGCGGGCCAAGGGCGAGACGCTCACCGTCGAGTGGTCGGCCGTCACCGGCTTCTCCCTCGAGGAGCACGGGCAGGGCGCCGAGAGCCTGCTCGCCACCTTCGAGCAGCTGCGCCCGGCCGACCTGGCGAACGTCCTGCACCACCTCTCCGCCAAGCGTCGCGCCGAGGTGGCCGCCGCCCTCGACGACGACCGCCTGGCCGACGTACTGGAAGAGCTCCCCGAGGACGACCAGATCGAGATCCTCGGCAAGCTGAAGGAGGAGCGGGCCGCCGACGTCCTGGAGGCCATGGACCCGGACGATGCGGCCGACCTGCTCTCCGAGCTCCCCGAGGAGGACAAGGAGCGGCTGCTGAGCCTGATGCAGCCCTCCGACGCGGCCGACATGCGGCGCCTTATGTCGTACGAGGAGCACACCGCTGGCGGTCTGATGACGACCGAGCCGATCGTGCTGCGGCCCGACGCCACCGTCGCCGACGCCCTCGCGCGCGTGCGCAACCGCGACCTGTCGCCCGCTCTCGCCGCGCAGGTCTACGTCTGCCGCCCGCCCGACGAGACTCCGACCGGCAAGTACCTCGGCACGGTCCACTTCCAGCGGCTGCTGCGCGACCCGCCGTACACGCTGGTCAGCTCGATCATCGATGACGATCTGCAGCCCCTGGACCCCAACGACGCGCTGCCCCTGGTGGCCGGGTTCTTCGCGGCGTACGACATGGTCGCGGCACCCGTCGTCGACGAGGCCGGGTCGCTGCTCGGTGCGGTGACCGTGGACGACGTACTGGACCACATGCTGCCCGAGGACTGGCGGGAGACCGAGTTCCACCTGGAGGACGACGAGGGGGCGGCCCCGCATGCCTCCTGAGCGCGAGAGCGGCCGCGAGCGCATCCCGGCGGGTGCGACGGCGACCACGCGCACACGTCCCCGTCTCGACCAGCCGCGGCCGCCGCGCCGCCGGTTCCTGCCCGAGTGGGACCCGGAGGCCTTCGGACGGCTCTCGGAGCGCATCGCGCGCTTCCTGGGCACCGGGCGGTTCATCGTCTGGATGACGGTCGTCATCATCGCGTGGGTGCTGTGGAACGTCTTTGCGCCGCGCGAGCTGCGCTTCGACAACTACCCGTTCATCTTCCTGACCCTGATGCTGTCGCTGCAGGCCTCCTACGCGGCTCCGCTGATCCTGCTCGCGCAGAACCGGCAGGACGACCGGGACCGGGTCAACCTCGAACAGGACCGCAAGCAGAACGAGCGCTCCATCGCCGACACCGAGTATCTGACCCGCGAGATCGCCGCCCTGCGCATCGGCCTCGGCGAGGTCGCCACCCGCGACTGGATCCGCTCCGAGCTGCAGGACCTGGTCAAGGAGCTGGAGGGACGGCAGGACGGCCACCACGAACGTGCCGTATTCCCGGCAGAACGGTCGCGCGGACGTGACGTAGACGACCGCTGACGGGCTTTCCGGGGCCAGGCTACCGAGCCGTACCATCGTTCCTATGGCTAGCGAAGACGCGGTGCGCGAGGCACTGGCGACGGTGAACGACCCCGAGATCAACCGGCCCATCACCGAGCTCGGGATGGTGAAGTCGGTGGAGATCGGTGCGGACGGGGCGGTCGCGGTCTCCGTGTACCTGACCGTCTCCGGCTGCCCGATGCGCGAGACGATCACGCAGCGCGTGACCGAGGCGGTCTCCCGGGTCGACGGCGTCACCCGCGTCGAGGTCACGCTCGACGTCATGAGCGACGAGCAGCGCAAGGAGCTGGCGGCCGCGCTGCGCGGCGGTACGGCCGAGCGCGAGGTGCCCTTCGCCAAGCCGGGCTCGCTGACCCGTGTGTACGCGGTCGCGTCCGGCAAGGGCGGAGTCGGCAAGTCCTCGGTGACGGTGAACCTGGCGGCGGCGATGGCCGCCGACGGCCTCAAGGTGGGTGTCGTCGACGCCGACATCTACGGGCACTCGGTGCCGCGCATGCTGGGTGCGGACGGGCGTCCCACCCAGGTCGAGAACATGATCATGCCGCCGTCGGCCAACGGCGTGAAGGTCATCTCGATCGGCATGTTCACGCCGGGCAACGCGCCGGTGGTGTGGCGCGGCCCGATGCTCCACCGCGCGCTGCAGCAGTTCCTGGCGGACGTGTACTGGGGCGACCTGGACGTCCTGCTCCTCGACCTCCCGCCGGGCACGGGCGACATCGCCATCTCGGTCGCCCAGCTGGTCCCGAACGCCGAGATCCTGGTCGTGACGACCCCGCAGCAGGCGGCCGCCGAGGTCGCCGAGCGGGCCGGCTCCATCGCCGTGCAGACCCACCAGAAGATCGTCGGCGTGGTCGAGAACATGTCCGGACTGCCCTGTCCGCACTGCGGCGAGATGGTCGACGTCTTCGGCACGGGCGGCGGCCAGACGGTCGCGGACGGCCTGACCCGCACGACCGGCGCGACCGTCCCGGTCCTCGGCGCCATCCCGATCGACGTCCGCCTCCGCGAGGGCGGCGACGAGGGCAAGCCGGTGGTCCTGACCGACCCCGACTCCCCGGCGGGCGCGGCCCTGCGGGGCATCGCGGGCAAGCTGGGCGGCCGCCAGCGCGGCCTTTCGGGCCTGTCGCTGGGGATCACCCCGAAGAACAAGTTCTAGGGCTCCTACGGCTCAGAGGGCGCTGTCCGGCTGGACAGCGCCCCCTGAGCCGTATCCCCGACTAGGCGTACGTGCCGATGTCCTTGATCATGGCGAAGCCCAGGCCGTAAGCGCTCATGCCTCTCCCGTACGCCCCCAGGTGCACCCCTTGCTGCGTGGAACCCGCGAGGACCCAGCCGAACTCGGACTCGCGGTAGTGGAACGGCGTCGGGACGCCGTCCACCGGCAGCGACAGCGTCGACCAGTCCGGACCGGCCAGGTCGTCCGCGAGGGCCCAGGCGGTCTCGGTCTGCTGCTCCAGCCAGTCGTCACGCAGGGAGTGGTCCATCTGCCCCGGCCAGGTGAAGGACAGCAGCCCCACACCCGCGAGCCAGGCCGCCGAGGACACCGAGGTGGCCTCCAGGAGCCCCGTGCCGTCCGCGCTGCGCCGCACGGGGTTGGCGGCGACCGTGACGACGACCGCGAACTTCTCCTTGGGCTCTCCGGCCGTCCCGACCGCGTACTCGTTCTTCACGGAGGGCTCGTCGCCGTGCCCGATCGAACCGTGTTCGACAGCGTCGTCGGCCGCCGTCCCGACCTGCATCAGCCAGCGCGGGCCCGTGAAGGCCTCGTCGAGGCCGTACCACGGGAAGGGCGCCAGCAGGTAGCCGTCGACCGTGCGCCGGGCGGAGGGCAGCTGTTCCTGGCCCTCCGCGGCCGGCGCCTGCGCGACCGCCTGACTCGTCGTCTCCATGTGCCCGGACGCCTCCTCGTTCTCGTCGGACCGGAGCGGCCCGCCCCCCTTCGGGCGGCGTTACTCCTCGAAGTACGGTCCGCACAACAACTCGGCAGCATAGCCACCCCGCTCAGGACAGCACGGAAACCGCCCGGCGCGTGGGTCGCGCAGAGGACGGGTTTCAGGCCGTGCAGAGGCGCCGTGGACTATGAAACGCGTCACGTAGGGCGCGGGTACGGCGCAGGGGATCAGCCGGGGCGTACGGCTCAGGTGGCGTCCGAGTCGAACGGCGGGCGGTCGTCTTCCTCGGGCTTCTTCGTCATGTCGACGCGGCCGCCGGTGGAACCGGAGGAAGAGGGTGACGAGGAGGAAGAGGGGGACGAGGAGGACGGCGCTTCGGTGCCGTGGACGGCGTCCGTGACCTCGGCCATCTCCTTCTTCAGGTCGAAGCCGTTGCGGATCTCCTTGAGCCCCAGTTCGTCGTTGTCCAGGTGCTTGCGGACGAACGTCTTGGGGTTGAGGTCCTCGAACTCGAAGTCCTTGAACTCCGGGCCCAGTTCGCTGCGGATGTCCTGCTTCGCGCTCTCCGAGAACTCACGGATCTTGCGGATCGTCCGTGTGACGTCCTGGATGAACTTCGGGAGCTTGTCCGGACCGAAGACGAGCACGGCAAGGACAACGAGCGTCACCAGCTCGAGCGGTCCTATGTCATTGAACACCTGAAGCTCCTTGCGATGTCCTCGGTCCTCGGCCCTCGGTGGTCTGTGCGGGTCTTCCGTGGTCCGGGCCGGCTCCACGGTACCCGGCGATCCCGTACGACCGGTACTGTCCCGAGGTTTCCGAGTGCGTCTTCGTGCGCGGTTTTGGGGGTTGTTTGCCTTGTGGGGCGGTGGATGGGGGTCGTACCTGTGAGGTTCGTGTCCATCAGTCGCCGTCGGCGGAACCGAGCACCAGCGAGATCTTCTTCTCCTTGCCGTCGCGCCGCACGGTCAGCTCCAGGAGGTCGCCGGGGCGGTGCGCGCGGGTCTTGACGATCAGCTCCTCGCCGGAGTGCACACGCTCGCCGTCCACCGCGGTGATGATGTCGCCCGCCTTGATGCCGGCCTTGTCTCCCGGGCCGCCCTTGGTGACGGCGGGGCCGCCGCCGGAGGCCTTGGTGCCGACGCGGGCGCCGTCGCCGGTGTAGTCCAGGTCGAGGGTGACGCCGATGACGGGGTGGGTGGCCCTGCCGCTGTTGATGAGTTCCTCGGCGACCCGCTTGGCCTGGTTGACGGGGATGGCGAAGCCGAGGCCGATGGAACCGGCCTGGCCGCTCTCGTCGGTGGTGCTGTCGGCGGACCGGATGGCGGAGTTGATGCCGATGACGCGGGCCTTCGAGTCGAGGAGGGGCCCGCCGGAGTTGCCGGGGTTGATCGGCGCATCGGTCTGCAGCGCGTCGACGTACGACACATCGCTCCCGCCGGAGCTGTCGCCGCCGGCGGTGATGGGGCGTTCCTTGGCGCTGATGATGCCGGAGGTGACGGTGCCCTCCAGGTCGAAGGGGGCGCCGATGGCGACGACGGGGTCGCCGACCTGGACGTTGTCGGAATTGCCGAGGGCCATGGGCTTGAGGCCGTGCACATTGCTGACCTTGACGACGGCGAGGTCGTAGCCGCTGTCCCGGCCCACGACGGTTGCCTTGGCGGTGTCCCCGCTGTTGAAGGTCACGGATATCTCACCTGTGGCGCCCGCCGACCCGGCGGCCGGTTCGACGACGTGGTTGTTGGTGAGGATGTGCCCCTGGTCGTCGAGCACGAACCCGGTGCCCGTACCGGACTCGTCGGCGCCGGTCACATGCAGGGTCACCACGCTGGGCAGGGCCCGGGCGGCAATCCCGGCCACACTGTCCGGAGCCCGCCCGGCAGGCTCCTTCCCGGCCTGCGGCAGCTCCACGCCCCCCACGCCTCCGTTGCGTTCGAGGTACGCCCCGATCCCTCCACCGACCCCACCGGACACAAGGGCCAGCACCACAGCACCTCCCACCAGCCCCCTCCGCACCCGCCGCCGCTTGCCCTCCCCCTCGACAGCGGCCCCGGTCTGCTGGAGGGGGGCGGGAGCCCATGGGTCGTAGTTCTGCCAGGGGGTGGAGAGGAGTGCCGGGGCGCCGGCGGCCGGTGGTCCGGAGGGCTGCGTCGAGGCGGGCGCGCCGTGGGGGTCTGCAGCGGCGGGTGACGGCAGTTGGGAGGAGCCGGCGGGAAGCTGGGTGGGGTCGGGAGCGCTGGGGGGCTCGGGGGCTGTCAGGGGCACGGCAGCGGCAGGGGACGGCGGATGGGGGGATGTGCCGGGAGGCTGCGTGCGGTCGGGCAAGCTGTCCGGCTCGGGCGCCGGCGGTATGGGGGTCTGTATGGCGTGGGGCGGGGTCGGTGTCGGTATCGCCGTGGCCTGCGCGGGTCTGGCCGCCGGGTGCTGTACCGGCGGTGCGGGGGCCCACGGGCCGGGCTCGCCGTACGGCGGGGTGCTGTAGGGATCAGGGTCGTGCAGCGGTCGAGATCGCTCGGCGGCGGGCGGGGCGGAGGCGGTGACCGCAGCCGAGGCCTCGTCCGCGAAGGGGGCAGCCGCCTCAGCGGGCGGGTCCAGCTCGAAGTCGCCTCCGGTGCCGTTCCCCTCCGAGCCCGGTCCCTCGACGGCCGGGCCGCCCTCGGCACCGGCCCCGCCCGTGTCCTGCGGAGCCCTCAACTCGAAATCGCCGTCGGGACGCCCCGGCTCGGCCTCTCCGCCCGCGGAAACTGCGCCCTCGCCGTCGGCAACGGCCGCGCGCTCAGCGGAAAACCCTTCCGGCCGGCCCAGCTCGAAGTCACCGTCGGGGACGACCGCACGGTCACCGCCGGCGCCCTCCGGCCGACCCGGCTCCTCGGCAGCCGCGGAGGCGGCTGTCCCGCTGCGATGCCCGGCCGGCGGCTCCAACTCGAAGTCACCGTCGGCACCGTCCTGTGCCAGGGCCGCCCTGCCGTCCACGGGTCGCGGCCCCGCAGCCACGGGCCCGATCAGACCGGCCGAGGCGTCGGCGACCGCTGTCGAGCCCTCTGCCGCCGTTGGATCCGGAACCGCATCCACAGCACCGGCCGAACCGGCCGAGGCGTCGACGTCTCCCGTCGAGCCCGCAGCCGCAACCGCCGGCGAATCCGGAGCCGCACCCCCGGACATCGGCGAACCGGCAGCGCTGCCCGCAGCATCCGCGACCGCCGTCGAACCCAGTGCCGCCTCGGCAGCCCCTGGCGACCCGGCCGCCCCTGGTGCGGGCCCCGTGCCCGTCGGAGGCCCGGCAGGGGTCTGCGGGCGTGGTCGGTTCCACCACTTCGGCTTCGTGGGCTTCCCCTCGTTCATGCTCTCCCCACAGCTGGCCACGACGCGGCACGCCTCGTCGGCGGTGACCTCAGTTGTCGACTCCGCGCGCGGCTGACTGCCGTGGACGCGGTCCACCACGGATTCAACCAGGTTCGCGGGCCGTCGCGCAGGGGCCGGTCAGCGGGAGGGGTGGGGGGAGGGGGGAGCGGAGGCCGTGTCGGGGAGGGGTGCGGCCAGCAGGCCGTGGGACGGGACCTCGGGGTCCGCGGACCACGAGGTGAGGGTGAGCAGCGGGGTCACGGTGAGCGGGCGTATCAGCGGGGACATCACTGCGGCACCCGCCATCACGGGGGTGGTCAGCGTGTGCAGGGTCTGCGCCGCGCCGGCAGGGCTCGGTACCCCCGGCAGCAGCGGTGCGGACACCTCGGTCGGGGCCACCGGGGCGTCACCGAGCGACTGCCGGCCCTGCGCGAGCAGCGGGCCGCCGCCACGACGCCGCTGGGTCTCGGGGGCCGTGGCGGCGCCCGTCCCCTGCGTACGCATCGGGGTCACATTGCTGCCCGCCCCCGTGCCGCGCGCATCCGTGGTGTCGACCGGGGTGCCCGTCGTGACGCCGCCCAACGCGACCGCGGCGAGCGACACCGCACCGGCGGCGACGAACGCGAACCGCATCCCGCGCGAGGCCGACCGCTCGGCCTCGTGCCGGCGGACGTCGTGTATACGGAAGCCGCGGTCCGCCGCGGACGGCGGGAGCATCGGGGCGTGCGAGGAAGAGGAGGGGACGTAGTCGAAGTCGAAGCGCTCACCCCGCTTCAGGCCGAAGACCCCGGTGACGCCCGGTCTTCCGGAGGCCGTGCCGAGGAGTCCTGCCCCGCCGAACGGCGAGCCACCGCCGTCCGGATCGCCTCCCCCCGGAAGGCCCTGCAGCCGGGCCAGGAAACTCTCGGAGGGCGGCGGCGGAGCCGCCTCCGCGAACACGTTCTTCAACTGCCGCTGCGCATCGGCCTCCGCCTTGCACTTGGCACAGGTGGCCAGGTGGGCCAGGACCCGCTCGCGCGACTCATGACCGAGCTCTCCGTCCACCAGGGCGGAGAGTCGGTCTCCCAGATGCTGCTCGGCCAGACACCTCTCGGCGGGGCTGGGTCGTGTTCCACTCACGCGGTCGCGCCCCCTCCCCCCAGTGCGGGTACACGAGGTACGAAGGAGCGGCGCTCGGAGGCCCGGGCCTCCGGCGAACGGTGCGCGAGAGCCTTGCGCAGCTGCGAGCGGCCGCGGTGGATCCGGGAGCGGACCGTGCCGAGCTTGACGCCGAGGGTCGCGGCGATCTCCTCGTACGACAGTCCTTCGATGTCGCACAGGACGACCGCGGCGCGGAACTCGGGCGCGAGGGTGTCGAGGGCCTGCTGGACGTCCGCGTCGAAGTGGGCGTCGTTGAAGACCTGCTGGGGTGACGGCTCGCGGCTCGGCAGCCGCTCGGCCGCGTCGTCGCCCAGGGCGTCGAAGCGGATGCGCTGCTTGCGGCGGACCATGTCCAGGAAGAGGTTGGTGGTGATCCGGTGCAGCCAGCCCTCGAAAGTGCCCGGCGTGTAGGTCGACAGGGACCGGAAGACGCGGACGAAGACCTCCTGGGTGAGGTCCTCGGCGTCGTGCTGGTTGCCCGTCAGGCGGTAGGCAAGTCGGTAGACGCGGCCACTGTGGGTGCTGACGATCTCCTCCCAGGTGGGCGGAGTCCACGCCTGCCCGTCCGCGTCGGTGGAGAAAGTCGCGGTCTGGGCCTGGTCAGCGGCGTGGCTGGGGTCAGCAGCGGTGTCGTTCACGGATTTCGGCCTGCCTGCCGATCCGAGAAAGCGCCGCAGCACTCCTCCCCGATCCACAGGTGCAGCCGCACCTCCCCTGTCGGCTCTGGTGGTGTCCAGTGGAGCCCCTACCATAGCCACCTCGCCCGTTAGCTCCGGATAAGCGGTTTTACGAGAATTTGATCTGGGCTGATACCGCTCGGACCCCTGCTGCTGCAGTTGCTCGGGCCGCTGCCCCTCATCGTGATCCAACCGTGTCCCCCCGTGCCGTCTCCTACCCCTCTAAACGCCCGGTCCCATCTGCGGGTTCCCGGGCCCAACGGATACAGTCACGCCCAGGCAACCACGGGGACAGGAGAGGGTCATTACCGGCAACCGGCAGACGAGCTGGGCGTTCGCCGACGCCTACGTCGCCGAGGACGAAGTGCTGCGCTGGGCCCGCGACCGGGCCCGTGAGGCGGGCCTGCGCTCGGTGTCGCCCGGCACGGGCTCCGCGCTGCGGTTGCTGGCGGCTTCGGTGGACGCGAAGGCGGTGGCGGAGATCGGCACCGGCACCGGCGTCTCCGGCATCCATCTGCTGCACGGCATGCGCCCGGACGGGGTGCTGACCACGGTGGACCCCGAGCCCGAACACCAGCAGTTCGCCCGCCAGGCCTTCCGCGCCTCCGGTTTCGCCAGCAACCGCGCCCGGTTCATCCCGGGCCGCGCCCTGGACGTCCTGCCCCGGCTCGCGGACGCCGGCTACGACCTCGTCTTCTGCGACGGCGACCGCCTGGAATTCCTCGACTATCTCGCTGAATCGTTGCGCCTGCTGCGCCCCGGTGGCCTGGTCGTCTTCGAGGGCGTTTTCGCCAACGGCCGCACGGTGGACTCGGGCCCGCAGCCCACCGAGGTGCTGCGCCTGCGGGAGCTGCTGCGCGCGGTGCGCGAGAGCCAGGAGCTGGTGCCGTCACTGCTGCCGGTGGGCGACGGACTGCTGTGCGCGGTCAAGCGGTGAGCGGTCGCGGTCGAGCGGTGAGGGGCCGGGGAGTGAGCGGGGAAGGGCCGGGAAACAGCAACCCCGGCATCGCTTGGATGCCGGGGCAGCTGAAAGGGTATGGTCGCTTCCGCGTCAGCCGACGACCTTCTTGAGGGCGTCGCCGAGCGCGTCGGCCTCGTCAGGGGTCAGCTCGACGACGAGCCGACCGCCGCCTTCGAGCGGAACGCGCATGACGATGCCCCGCCCCTCCTTGGTCACCTCGAGCGGGCCATCGCCCGTCCGCGGCTTCATGGCCGCCATGCTCGTTCCCCTTCCTGAAACCAGCTCATCGTCAAAGCCGACGGCCCTGGCAGGGCACGCCTGTCCAGCGTGGGACACGCGACACCGGCATCGAACACATTGCTTCCAAGCCATTATCCCGCATCTCAGGACCCGATGACCAACATCAGTCGGCATCGCTTGGGCAACGCGCGCGAGCAAAACCACTCAATTCGGCGATGTGACTGCGATACTGCGCGGCCGCACGGAGTTCCGCCGACCGGGAACCGTCCAGGATTCTTTGACGCAGGTCACACGTCCGCTCCGGTCTCCCGGCGATGATCTCCGCCATGCTGTCCTACGGACAGGGGCGTACCGGCCGGTACGCCTGAACCGCGACAGCCGAGGGGACACACCATGGCCGACACCGTGCTCTACGAGGTGAGCGACGGACTCGCGACGATCACGCTGAACCGCCCCGAGGCGATGAACGCGCTGAACATCGCGACGAAGGTCGCCCTGCGGGAGGCGGTTCGCTCCGCGGCCGAGGACGACGCCGTACGGGCGGTGCTGCTGACCGCCGCCGGGGAGCGGGCGTTCTGTGTGGGGCAGGACCTCAAGGAGCACATCGGACTGCTGGCGCAGGACCGGGAGACGAGGTCCGGGCAGACGATGAGCACGGTGAAGGAGCACTACAACCCGGTGGTGCGGGCGATCGCCGGGATGCCGAAGCCGGTGGTGGCCGGGGTGAACGGAGTGGCCGCCGGGGCCGGCTTCGGTCTCGCCCTCGCCGCGGACTACCGCGTCGTCGCCGACACCGCTGCCTTCAACACGTCGTTCGCGGGGGTCGCGCTGACCGCCGACTCCGGCATGTCCTGGACCCTGCCGCGGGTCGTGGGGCCGGGTCGCGCCGCCGACCTGCTGCTCTTCCCGCGGAGCATCACGGCGCAGGAGGCGTACGAGCTGGGGATCGCGGGCCGGCTGGTGCCGGCCGGGGAGCTGCACTCCGAGGCGGAGAAGGTGGCGCGGGCGCTTGCCGAGGGGCCGACGGTGGCATATGCGGCGATCAAGGAGGCGGTGGCCTACGGGTTCTCGCACACCTTGTCCGAGACCTTGGACAAGGAGGACGAGCTGCAGTCGCGGGCCGGGTCGTCCGAGGACCATGTGATTGCGGTGCAGGCGTTTGTGAACAAGGAGAAGCCGAAGTACTTGGGCCGGTGAGCTCGGGGCTCGAGCACCCCCGGGGACTGCGGGTTCATCGGTGTTGATCGCGCCCCGCGGCGGAGCCGCATATCGATACAGCCCCGCGCCCCTTAGGGGGCGCTCCTCGCGACGCAGGTTTCCAAGTGGTCGTCCACCAGCCCGCACGCCTGCATCAATGCGTACGCCGTCGTCGGGCCGACGAAGCGCAGGCCCCGCTTCTTCAAGGCCTTGGAAAGGGCGGTCGACTCGGGGGTGACCGCGGGGATGTCACCCAGAGTCTTCGGCGCCGGGCCCGGCGCCGGTGCGTAGGACCAGATGAAGGTGTCCAGCTCACCCGGCTCCCACTCCGCCAGCACACGCGCGTTGGCCAGCGTTGCGTCGATCTTGGCTCGGTTTCGGATGATGCCGGGGTCGGTGAGGAGGCGGGCGCGGTCTGTTTCCGTGAAGGCGGCGACCTTGGCGATGCGGAAGTCGGCGAAGGCGGCGCGGAAGCCGGGGCGGCGGCGCAGGATCGTGATCCAGGACAGGCCCGACTGGAAGGCCTCGAGGCTGAGGCGCTCGTAGAGGGCGTCGTCGCCGTGGACCGGGCGGCCCCACTCCTCGTCGTGGTACGCCACGTAGTCCTCGGTGGACAGGGCCCAGGGGCAGCGCAGGGCGCCGTCCGGGCCGGCGATGGCGGTGCCGTCGCTCACTGCTGCTCCCCCTGCCCGTGCATCGGCTTGTCCATGGGGACGTGGTGCGCGGCGGCCTGGGCGCCCGCCAGTGCGGACTCCAGGTCGGCGATACGGGCGTCGCGCTCGGCGAGTTCGGCGCCGAGGCGGTTGAGGGCGTCGTCGACGTCCGACATGCGGTAGCCGCGGGCGGCGAGCGGGAAGCGGAGGCCGTCGACGTCGTCGCGGCCCACGGGCCGGTCCAGCGGCAGCGGGTCATGCAGCCGCTCGGGGGCGACCTCGGGCAACGGGCCCTCGCCCTCTGAGCCGCCCACCACGGCCAGTGTCACGGCGGCGACCACGACGGCGAGAGCGACGACCAGGAACAAGAACATAACCATCGCTGTGGTCCCCACGCTCGATGTTCGGAAGCTGGATGAAGCTGAAGATGAAGCCGGATGTGTCAGGGTCCGATCGTGCCATGCGAGTCTGACAGTTAGGGTCGCAGGCGGCCGAGGAACCGGTCCCACCCAGGTCGTACTACGAGAGGTCACAGCGGATGCTCAGGCTGGGCAGGCGCGCGTTCGAGGCGCACGAGCCGGTGATCATGGCGATCGTGAACCGGACCCCGGACTCCTTCTACGACCAGGGAGCGACCTTCCGGGACGAGCCCGCTCTCGCGCGCGTGGAGCAGGCGGTGTCGGAGGGTGCTGCCATCATCGACATCGGCGGGGTGAAGGCCGGGCCGGGCGACGAGGTGTCGGCCGAGGAGGAGGCGCGGCGGACGGTGGGCTTCGTCGCGGAGGTCCGGCGGCGCTTCCCGGACGTGGTCATCAGCGTGGACACCTGGCGGGCCGAGGTCGGCGAGGCCGTGTGCGAGGCCGGCGCGGATCTGCTGAACGACGCGTGGGGCGGCGTCGACCCCGGGCTGGCGGAGGTCGCGGCGCGGTACGGGGTCGGGCTGGTGTGCACGCACGCGGGGGGCGCCGAGCCGCGTACTCGTCCGCATCGGGTGACGTATGACGATGTCGTGGCCGACATCCTGCGGGTGACGCTGGGTCTTGCCGAGCGGGCGGTGGCGCTGGGGGTGCCCCGGGAGTCCGTGCTGATCGATCCCGGGCACGACTTCGGGAAGAACACCCGGCACAGCCTGGAGGCGACGCGACGGCTCGGCGAGATGGTCGACACGGGGTGGCCCGTCCTGGTCTCCCTGTCCAACAAGGACTTCGTGGGCGAGACCCTGGACAAGCCGCTGAAGGAGCGGGTGGTGGGGACGCTCGCCACCACGGCCGTGTCGGCGTGGCTGGGCGCGCAGGTCTACCGGGTGCACGAGGTCGCCGAGACCCGTCAGGTCCTGGACATGGTTGCGTCCATCGCGGGGCATCGGCCACCGGCCGTGGCGCGGCGGGGGCTGGCGTAGGCCCGCGGCGGAGCCGCTGACGGATGCAGCCTCGCCCCCGCCAGTGGTCAGCGGGCCGCCTCCTTCGACACCAACGCCACCGCCTCGTCCACGTCGTCCGTGACGTGGAAGAGGAGGAGGTCCTTCTCCGACGCCTTGCCCTGGGCGATCAGGGTGTTCTTGAGCCAGTCGACCAGGCCGCCCCAGTACTCGCTCCCGAACAGCACGATCGGGAAGCGGGTCACCTTCTGCGTCTGCACCAGGGTCAGGGCCTCGAAGAGCTCGTCCAGGGTGCCCAGGCCGCCGGGCAGGACCACGAAGCCCTGCGCGTACTTCACGAACATCATCTTGCGGACGAAGAAATAGCGGAAGTTCAGGCCGATGTCGACGTAGGCGTTCAGACCCTGTTCGAAGGGCAGCTCGATGCCGAGGCCGACCGAGATGCCCTTCGCCTCGCAGGCGCCCTTGTTGGCCGCCTCCATGGCGCCCGGGCCGCCGCCGGTGATCACCGCCCAGCCCGCCTCCACCAGGCCGCGGCCGAGCCGGACGCCCGACTCGTACTCCGGGGAGTCGACGGGTGTGCGCGCCGAGCCGAACACGCTGATCGCGGGCGGGAGTTCGGCGAGGGTGCCGAAGCCCTCGATGAACTCCGACTGGATGCGCAGCACCCGCCAGGGGTCCGTGTGGACCCAGTCGGTGGGAGCGCGCTCGTCCAGCAGCCGCTGGTCCGTCGTGCTCACCGTCACCTGGCCGCGCCTTCGGAGGACCGGTCCGAGCCGCTGCTCATCCGGCGGCACCTTCTTGCCCTCGGGGTTCCCGGTAGCCATGTGCGCTCCCTCCGCTTGCAGGTGTCTCCACCTCAGAGTAGATCTACGCGGGTTACGGACGGGGGACGTGAGCATGTCCGCCGTGAAGCGGCGTACGGGCTAGGCCGTCAGCCAGGCCCGCAGCCGCTGCTCACCCGCCAGGATCTTCGCGGTTTCGACCCGCTCGTCCCGCTTGTGCGCCAAGTGCGGGTTGCCGGGGCCGTAGTTGACCGCGGGGATGCCGAGGGAGGAGAAACGCGAGACGTCCGTCCAGCCGTACTTCGGCTGCGGGGTGCCGCCGACCGCCTCGATGAAGGCCGCCGCGGCCGGGTGCGAGAGGCCGGGCAGCGCCGCGCCGCTGTGGTCGTCCACCACGAACTCCGCCACCCCGCAGTCCGCGAAGACCTCCCTGACGTGGGCGATCGCCTCCTCCTCCGTGCGGTCGGGCGCATAGCGGAAGTTGACGGTCACGACGCATTCGTCGGGGATGACATTGCCGGCCACGCCGCCCGAGATGCCCACCGCGTTCAGCCCCTCCCGGTACTCCAGGCCGTCGATCACCGGGTAGCGGGGCTCGTACGAGGCCAGGCGGGCCAGGATCGGCGCGGCCGCGTGGATGGCGTTGGAGCCCATCCAGCTGCGCGCCGAGTGGGCCCGCTCACCCGTGGTCCTCAGCAGGACCCTGAGGGTGCCCTGGCAGCCGCCCTCGACCTCGCCGTCGGACGGCTCCAGCAGCACCGCGAAGTCGCCCTCCAGCCACTCGGGGTGCGCCTCGGCGACGTGCCTGAGGCCGTTGAGGTCCGCCGCCACCTCTTCGTTGTCGTAGAAGACGAAGGTCAGGTCGCGGTTGGGGGCCGGAACCGTGGCCGCGATGCGCAGCTGCACGGCCACGCCCGACTTCATGTCGCAGGTGCCGCAGCCCCACAGGACGCCGTCCGCGTCCAGCCGGGACGGGACGTTGCCGGCGATCGGCACGGTGTCGATGTGGCCGGCCAGGATCACCCGCTCCGGCCGGCCCAGGTCCGTCCGCGCGACGACGTTGTTGCCGTACCGCTCGACCCTCAGGTGCGGCAGGGCGCGCAGGGCGGACTCGATCGCGTCGGCGAGGGGCTTCTCGGTGCCGCTCTCGGACGGGAAGTCGACGAGCTGCGCGGTGAGCTCGGCGGCGTCCAGGGTGAGGTCAAGTGGGGTGTCGGCCATGCAGTCGACCCTAACCCGCCGGGGCTCCGGCCCACTGGCCACATCCGTCACGTGGGCCACAGAGCCCTCCGCTACCTTGTACGACGTGCCAGAGCCGTCATCCACCCTCAAACGCCGTGGCCGCTTCTTCCGTATCGGGGCGGCCTTCGTGATCCTGCTCGCCGTCGCGGGCTATCTCGCGGTGCAGTACGTCACCGGGGGCAGAGGCGGATCGGGCTGCAGAGTGGTCTCGGGCGAGGCCGGCGGCAAGGCGTACGACTTCACGCCGGAGCAGGCGGTGAACGCGGCGACGATCGCAGCGGTGGGCACCGGGCGCGGCATGCCCGAGCGGGCGGTGACCATCGCGATCGCGACCGCGCTGCAGGAGTCGCAGCTGCGCAACATCGAGCACGGCGACCGGGACTCGCTCGGCCTGTTCCAGCAGCGGCCCTCGCAGGGCTGGGGCACCAGGAAGCAGATCCTGGACCCGACGTACGCGGCGGGCATGTTCTACCGGCACCTGGCCAAGGTGCCCGACTACGCGAATCTCCCCCTCACGGTCGCCGCGCAGCGTGTGCAGCGCAGCGGCTATCCCGAGGCGTACGCCAAGCACGAGCCGGACGCCACCCTGCTCTCCGCCGCCCTCACCGGGAACTCACCGGCCACGCTGACCTGCGCCGGCCTCCCGGCCACCACCCAGGCGGCGGGTCCGGACGCGGTGCGGGCCGCTCTCGTACGGGACTTCGGGCGCGAGGCGCTGCAGCCGGCCGCCGCGGAAGTGGACGCCGTCTCGACACCGGCACCTTCGCCGGCCGGCAACTCGGGGACGAGCGCCCGCACCGTCACGCTCCCCGTCGCGGCCGGCAAGAGCCCCGCCAAGGGCCGCAGCGTCCGCCAGCGCGGCTGGCAGCTCGCCCACTGGGCCGTGGCCAACTCCTCCGCCCTGCACATCGAGCGGGTCTCCTACGGCGGGCGGGAGTGGACCGCCGGGAACGCCGACAACCCGTGGCACACGGCCGCCGCGGACGGCGTCGGCGGGGCGAGAAAGACCGCCGACGCGGTCCGAATCGTCACTGCGCAGTAGTACGGTCCTTCACTCGCACGGGTTATGCCAGGCATGCTTGATCCACGGTGTGGGCAGGTTTTCGCACCGTCACCCCTGCATCCGTCAAAGCCCTTGCCGACAAAGGGCTGTAAGGATTCGGCAGACTTTCCGGCCCGACGCTTTTTGCCCGTTTTTATCCGCAGCCGATAATGCGACGCATTGCCAACTCTTTACGTTGGGACGCCGCAACCTTCGGGGCCTTCGAGCGGTAGTCACATCGTCCGAGCCCGGACGATCAACATCCATCGAAGGAGCATCATGTCCCTCCCCCTGACCCGTCGGATCGCCCGTGCCGCGCTGCTCGTCGCAGCGGGAGCGGCTGCCGGGGTCGGTGCGGCCGGCTCCGCCAGCGCGGCCCCCGAACTGCCCGCTGCCCCGAACGTCGGCGGCCTGACCGCTCTGGACGGGGCGAGCGTCGGCAACACCGTCGACGGTGCGGCGCAGAACGTGACCGGGCTTGCGGGCGACGCCGGCAGCAACGCGGTCAAGAAGGCCGTCCCGAACGCGGGCAAGACCGGTGGCAGCGTGGCGAAGAAGGCGGCTCCGGCCGCGCAGCGTGCGGCGGGTGCCGCGGCGGGCTCCGTCGGGGAGATCGTCGGCGTCACCACGCAGACGGCGGCCGAGAACGGCGGCGCCCTGCCGGCGGGCTCGCTCAAGGGCGGCCTGCCGAGCACCGGCAACCTGCCGGTGAAGGGCCTGCCGATCGGCGGCTGAGCCACCGGTGGCACGGAGGGGGTCCGGGACATGTCCCGGACCCCCTCGTCACATCCACGGCGGCTACAGCCGCTCCACGGCCGCCCGCACCCGCTCGTCCGTCGCGGTCAGCGCCACGCGTACGAACTTCTCGCCCGCCGTGCCGTAGAAGTCGCCCGGCGCGACCAGGATGCCGAGCTCGGCCAGGTGGGCCACCGTGTCCCAGCAGGACTCGTCCCGCGTCGCCCACAGGTAGAGGCTGGCCTCGCTGTGCTCGATGCGGAAGCCGTGGCCGAGGAGCGCCGCGCGCAGGGCCGTGCGCCGGGCCGCGTACCGCTCGCGCTGCTCCTGGACATGGGCGTCGTCGCCCAGGGCCGCCACCACGGCCGCCTGCGTGGGCGCCGACGTCATCATGCCGCCGTGCTTGCGGATCTCGAGGAGCGGGCCGAGGACGGCCGGGTCACCCGCCAGGAAGGCCGCGCGGTAGCCCGCCAGGTTGGAGCGCTTGGAGAGGGAGTGGACGGACACGATGCCCTCGTACGAGCCGCCGTTCACGTCGGGGTGCAGAACCGAGACCGGGTCCGCCTCCCAGCCCAGCTCCAGGTAGCACTCGTCGGAGAAGAGCAGGATCCCGTGCTCGCGCGCCCATGCGACGATCCGCGTCAGCTCCTCCTTGCCCAGCACCCTGCCGGTCGGGTTCGACGGCGAGTTGAGCCAGAGCAGCTTCAGGTTCGTCGGATCGAGGTCCGCGGGGTCGTCGTAGACCTCGTGGTCGGCGCGGGCCAGGCGGGCGCCGACCTCGTACGTCGGGTACGCGAGGCGCGGGTACGCCACCTTGTCACCGGGGCCGAGGCCGAGCTGGGTGGGGAGCCAGGCGACGAGTTCCTTGGAGCCGACGATCGGCAGGACGTGCTTGTGCGTGACCTCGCGGGCGCCGAGGCGGCGCTCGACCCAGCCGGTGATCGCGTCGCGCAGGGCCGGGGTGCCCCAGACCGTCGGATAGCCCGGGGAGTCCGCCGCGTCGATGAGGGCCTTCTGGACCAGCTCGGGGACCGGGTCGACCGGGGTGCCGACGGAGAGGTCGACGATGCCGTCAGGGTGCGCGGCGGCCGTTTTCTTGTACGGCTCCAGCTTGTCCCAGGGGAAGGTGGGCAGGCGGTCGGAGACTGCGGACACGGGATCTGGCTCACTTTCTGGTACGGCAGACGGCCCAAGGGCCCTGGTACGGCAAACGCCTCGGCCCCGTACGGCGATCACCAGGGCGATCCGGCCGTACGGGACCGAGGCGGCACGGTCTGCGGGCCGCTTACGTGACTACTCGGCCTGCGGCGGCAGCGCGGCGATGAAGGGGTGGTCCCGCTCGATCAGACCCAGCTTGCTGGCGCCGCCGGGGGAGCCGAGCTCGTCGAAGAACTCGACGTTCGCCTTGTAGTAGTCCTTCCACTCCTCCGGAGTGTCGTCCTCGTAGAAGATCGCCTCGACCGGGCAGACCGGCTCACAGGCACCACAGTCGACGCATTCGTCCGGGTGGATGTACAAGGACCGCTGGCCCTCGTAGATGCAGTCGACCGGGCACTCCTCGATGCACGCCTTGTCCTTGACGTCGACACAAGGCTGCGCGATGACGTAGGTCACGCTGTCGTTCCTCCTCGATAGGGCGCTGGCGGGCCTCCGTAGGCTCCGCCGCCTGGCGCGCGGGAGCGCGGCGTCGTCGATGCCCGCCCCTAGTATCTCCGTTCTTGGGCATGATCCGAACAGGAGGGGTGAACTGACCTGTGGAAATCTCGGCCGGCGGACGTCTCGAGGTTCGTATCACCGCTGCTGACGTGGGGAAACGGGTCTCCGTACGACGCTTGATCGAACCTGCTCGCCCGGAAGAGAAGTTCACCGACACGGTGGGTGTTCTCACATCATGGGACGACGGTGTGCTGCTGATCACACGCAAGAGCGGCGAGAGCGTCCGGATTCCGGAATCTGCCCTGGTCGCGGGGAAAGTCGTGCCTTCGGCCCCGGCCCGCCGACGGGGTCCCGCCGCCTCGTACGAGGAACTCGCGCACGTCGCCTCGCGCGCATGGCGGCCGGTGGAGAGCGAGCGGCTCGGCGGGTGGGAGCTGCGGGCCGCTGCCGGATTCACCCGACGCGCCAATTCGGTGCTGCCGCTCGGCGACCCGGGCATGCCGCTCGACGAGGCGCTCGACGTCGTACGGCGCTGGTACGGCGACCGCGGGCTGCCCGCCTACCTCCAGACCGCGACCGGCGCCGAGGGCACGCAGGAGCTGCTGTGTGCGGAGCTGGAGCGGCGCGGGTGGGTGCGTGAGGTGACCGCCGAGCTGTGGATCGGGGCGCTGGCGCCGGTCGCGGACCGGGCGGAGGCCTCCGGGGTCGTGCTGTCCCGGGAGGCGGACGAGGCGTGGCTTGCGCGGTACCAGCGCAAGGGGGTGAGCGAGGTGGCGCTGAAGGTGCTGGGATGGGGGTCCCCCCGCTCGAGCGAAGCCGAGAGTGGGGGAGGTCCTTCGGTGTGGTTCGCGACGGTTCCCGGCTCGTCCGGGGATGCGGCGCCCGCGGCGATCGGTCGATGTGTCGTGGACGGGCGGTGGGCCTCTTTCGCGGCCGTCGAGGTGGATCCGCAGCTGCGGCGGCGCGGTCTGGCCACCACCGTCATGGCCGCGCTGGCCCGGCGGGCGCTCGACGAGGGCGCCTCGGCCGCCTGGCTGCAGGTCGAGGAGGACAACGCGGGGGCGCGGGCGCTGTACGCCGGGATGGGCTTCGCCGCGCACCACGCGTACCACCACTACCGGGAACCGGCGGCTCCCGGCAGCGGCCGGTAGTACCGATCACCGGGAGAGGGCACGAGGCTGCTATGCGTCCCCCATACCCCCCACCACCCGAGCGGTCCGCCGAACTACGGCGGCGGTTCGCCGAGGAGGCGCGGTCCGAGCGGCCCGATCTGTCGACGCTGTGCCTGCTGGTGGGCGCGGAGGCGGACGGGGCGCTGGACGAGGCGGGCCTGGACGCCGCCCAGATGGAGCTGGACCGGCTGGCGGGGCGGGTGCCGTTCCGGCCGGGCGGTCCGACGGCGTGGGCGACGGCGCTGCACCACCTGCTGGGGCTGCAGGACGGCTTCCGCGGCTCCCCGGCCGACTATCAGCGCCTGGAGTCCTCGCTGCTGCACGAGGTGCTGCGGCGGCGGCGCGGGCTGCCGATCCTGCTGTCGGTGGTGTGGATGGAGGTCGCGCGGCGGGCGGGGGCGCCGGTGTACGGGGTCGCGCTGCCGGGGCACTTCGTGGTCGGGTTCGGGCCTCAGGAGCAGCAGGTGCTGGTGGATCCGTTCGACGGGGGGCGGGTGCTCGGTGTCGGCGACGCCGAGCTGTTGGTGGCCGGGGCCACGGGGGCTGCGCTGGATCCGTCGATGTTGTCGCCGGCGGATCCGCTGGACGTCGTTCTGCGGATCCTCAACAACATCCGGGCGTGGGCGGCCGCTCGGCCGGAGCGGTCGGATGTTTCGTTGTGGGCGGTGGAGTTGTCGCTGTTGTTGCCTTCGCATCCTGCGCGGTTGCGGTATGAGCGGGCGCAGTTGCTTGTGCAGCGGGGCGACTTCGTCGAGGGGGCGGTGGAGCTTGAGGCTTACGCCGGTGTGGTGGCTGCGGTGGATGAGTCGGCCGCGGAGCGTGTGCGGGGGCAGGCCCGGGCGGCCCGGGCGTTGCTCAACTGAGTTCGCCCAATCGCCTTAGGGGGCTCGGTCATTGTGCGGGTGCGAGTCCGTGGTGGCTGATCGCGCCCACGCGGCGGAGCCGCAGATCGATACAGCCCTGCGCCCCTAGAAGACAAAAGCCGTTACAGCCAGCCCTTTTCCCGTGCGATCCGGACGGCTTCGGCTCTGTTTCGTACCGCCAGTTTCTGGATTGCCGTCGAGAGATAGTTGCGGACCGTTCCCTGCGACAAATGCAGGGCCGCCGCCAGCTCCGCGTTCGTCGAACCGTCCGCCGCCGCTCGCAGGACCTCGCGCTCTCGGTCGGTCAGCGGGTTGGCGCCCTCTGCCAGGGCCGCTGCCGCCAAGGTGGGGTCAATCACCCGCTCCCCCGCCAGGACCTTGCGTACCGCCTCTGCCAGTTGGGCTGCGGGGGCGTCCTTGACCAGGAAGGCGTCGGCGCCCGCCTCCATGGCGCTGCGGAGGTAGCCGGGGCGGCCGAAGGTGGTGAGGACGACCAGCTTCACGGCGGGCAGGGCCTTGTGGACCTGGGCCGCCGCCTCGATGCCGGTGCAGCCCGGCATCTCGATGTCGAGGAGGGCCACGTCCACGGCGTGCTCGCGGACTGCCGCCAACACCTCGTCGCCGCGCGCCACTTGGGCCACGACCTCGATGTCGTCCTCCAGGCCGAGGAGGGCGGCCAGCGCCTCGCGGACCATCGACTGGTCCTCGGCGAGGAGCACCTTGATCGTAGAGCTCATGCCCCGGATCCTACGGCCGCCGGGGTGTCGGCGGGGACGCGGGCGACGATGCGGAAGCCGTGCTTGATGCGGCCTGCCTCCAGGGTGCCGCCGGCCTTCTCCAGGCGTTCCGTCAGGCCCGTCAGACCGTTGCCCGGGCCCTTGCCGGGGCCGCCCGAGCCGTTGTCCTCCACGGCGAGTTCGAGGACCGGACCGTCCAGGGTCTGGCGGTGCAGCACCTCCACCGTGCAGCGGGTGGCGCCGCTGTGCCGTACGACGTTGGTGACCGCCTCGCGCAGCGCCCAGGCAAGGGCGGACTCGCTCTCCACGGAGACGCCGGTGAGGTCCGGTCGGTCGGGGACCTCGGCCGTGACGCCCGCTGCCGTCAAGGCGACCTGGGTGCCCGCGAGTTCCTCGGACAGGCGCGGGCGGCGGTAGCCGGTCACCGCCTCGCGGACGTCCACCAGGGCCTGGCGGCTGACCTGTTCGATGTCGGCGACCTGCTGGGCCGCCTTCTCGGGGTGGTCGGGGAGCATACGGCCCGCCAGTTCGCTCTTCAGCGTGATCAGGGAGAGCGAGTGGCCGAGGAGGTCGTGCAGGTCGCGGGCCAGGCGCAGACGTTCCTCGTTGGCGGCCAGCTGGGCGACCGTCGCGCGGGCCTTGCGCAGCTCTATGGTCGTGCGCACCAGCTGCTTCACTCCCATCATCGCGAAGCCCAGGAGCAGCACCACCAGGACGAGGCTCCAGTCGTCCAGCCCGACGCGCAGGCCGACCAGGACCATCGCGAGGGTGTTCAGCGCGACCGCCCCGTACGCGACCCGCTGCGGCAGCGTGGCGCCGTAGGTGACGGAGACATACACGAAGAGGCCGATCCACGCGCTGCCGAGGGTGAGGCTCAGGACGACGGCGAGGATTCCGAGCAGGGCGACGAGACCGGCTACGGTCCGTCCGCCGAACGGCCGGCCCATGTTCCGGAACACCACCGTCAGATAGGCACCGGTGAAGGAGACCAGGGCCACCCAGCCCGCCGCGGTCGCGGCGGGCGTGTGGCGGCCGGAGGTCAGGTCCTGCACCGGCGACCCGAGAAAGATCAGCCAGGGCAGGATCCAGAGCAGTTTGCGCGTGGCCTCGCCCCGGTCGCGGGGCGGCTGGCCGACCCGGATCGCGTTCTCGGCCCGGAGTTCCGCGGGCAGCCCGTCGTCCGTCATCGTGCTCACGCCTTCAGCGTGTCCTTCCGGTACAGCCACGCCGCGCCGCCCGCGAACAGGACGAAGTAGACGACGAGGAGGGCGAGGTCCTTGGTCTCGGGGGACCGGCTCTGTTCGATGGCCCGTCCGAGGGCAGCGTACGCGTGCGTGGGCAGCCACTTGGCGATGTCCTGCAGCCACTGCGGGAAGGTCGAGGACGGCATCCACAGGCCGCCGAGGATCGACAGACCGAAGTACGTGATCATCGTGATCGGACGGACCGCGTCCCCGGTGGCCAGGTAGCCGATGGCGACGCCGAGCGCGGCGAAGACCAGGCTGCCGGCCCAGATCGCCCCGGTGAGCGCGAACCACTGCCAGGCATCCAGCCGAACGCCCCGCACGGCCGCGGCGACCAGGAAGACCACCACGATGGACGGCAGGCTGACGACGGCGGCGCTGGCGGTCTTGGCGAGGACATAGCCGCGCCCGGGCAGCGTGGTCAGCCGCAGCTGCCGTACCCAGCCGCCCTCCCGCTCCTTGGCGATGCGCTCGCTGTTGCCCATGAGGACCGCGGTCAGAGCGCCGAAGGAGGCCATGGAGACCATGACGTACGAGGCGACGCTCAGTCCGGTGCCGTCGACCTTCCCGGTCTGGTTGGAGACCAGCAGGAAGATCACCGACGGGTAGATCACCGAGAAGAACAGGAACTTGCGGTTGCGCAGGGCGCGGGTGAGCTCCAGCTTGATGAGGCTGTTCACGACTGCTTCGCCTCCTCGGCGGCGGTGATGGCGACGAAGGCCTGCTCCAGACCGAGCCCGGCGACTTCGAGGTTGCGGGGGTAGACACCGAGGCCGTACAGGGCGTGCACGGTCGCGTCGGCGTCGGAGGACTGGATGCGGACGGTCTGGCCGGATATGTCCACAGAGGTCAGAAACGGGAGTGCCCTGATCGGTGCCTCGTCGATGGGCCCCTCCAGATCGAACGACACCCGCCGTGCCCCGGCCTTCGCCTTGATCTCGGCCGCCGTGCCGTCCGCCAGCAGCCGTCCCCGGTGCAGGACCAGCACACGGTCGGCGATGGCGTCGGCCTCCTCCAGGTAGTGCGTGGCGAACAGGACCGTACGGCCCTGGTCGGCCTGCTCGCGCATGGTGGCCCAGAAGGCCTGGCGGGCGGAGACGTCCATGCCGGTGGTCGGCTCGTCGAGGACGATCAGGTCGCTGTCGCCCGCCGTGGCGAGGGCGAACCGGACGCGCTGGGCCTGGCCGCCGGAGAGCTTGTTGACCTTTCGGTCGGCGATCTGCGAGATGCCGGCGCGGGCGAGCACGTCCTTGGCCTTGTACGGCTTGGGGTGCAGGTCGCAGGCGAGCTTCACCAGTTCGGCGACCGTGACCTCGTCCATCAGCCCGCCGCTCTGCAGCATGGCGCCCACGCGTCCGGCGACGATGGCCTCGCGCGGGCTGGCGCCGAAGACGCGGACCGTGCCGCTGTCGGCGAGCTTGAGGCCGAGCAGCAGGTCGAGGGTGGTCGACTTGCCGGCCCCGTTCGGCCCCAGCAGGGCCACGGTCTCCCCCGGGTGCAGGGCGAGGGTCAGCCCGTCGACGGCCCGTACGTTCCCGTAGGTCTTGCTCACCTGGTCGAAGCCGACCACCGGGGCGGTGGTCGCTTTCGCTGTCGTCGTCATGGGATCCATCGTCGCCGCGCAGGCCTGGGGCACGGCAGTGTCGGCGGTCCTGACTGCCGGATGACAGATGTCATACGGCGGACGGTGACCTACGGCGAAAGGGGCACCCGGCCGCCTGCCGGATGCCCCCTTCGCGGGAGTGATGTCAGCTGGGGTTCGTCTGGATGACCCCGACCCGGTTGGTCTTGCTCAGCAGGGCCTGGCGCAGGGCGACGTAGACGTCCTGGGGGGTGACGGCCGTCTTCTTTCCGGTGCCCCTGGTGATCAGGACGCCGTCGAAGGCGCCGCCGTAGAGGTTCTTCAGCGCGGTGAGGTCCGGCTTGTCGACGAGCTTGCCGCCCACGGCCTGGACCCTGAGGAACTTCCACAGCGAGTTCTGCGGGCTGAACTTGACCTGCGCCACGCCCGCCCGGACCGTGACGATGCCCGACATCGCGGGCTCGGCGAAGGCCTTCATCTCCCGGTCGACCTCGGCGTTCGTGACCGTCGGCTGCTGGGTCGTGGTGACGACCGCGACCGGTTCGGTGGAGTTGGTCTCCACCTGGCTGCGGTAGGCCTCCTCGACCGCCTGGGCCGACTTGGCGGCGTCGATGCCCTTGCCCGCCTTGCCGTAGACGGCGACAGCCTTGCCGGACTTGAACTCGATCGTGCCCTCGGTCATCGAGCCGGAGCCGCCCGCCGTGGACTGCAGGGCAGCGGTCAGCTTCTCCTCGTCGACGGGCATGACCGGGTCGACGACCCGGTGGTTGCCGAAGAGGGAGCCGATGACGGAGATCGGGTTGTAGTCGGCCTGTGCGGCCGCCGCGACCGTGGCCTGCTCGTCGAACTGCAGGCCCGCCTGGTCCGGCTTGAGCTCGACCGTCTTGCCGCCGACGGACAGCTTCAGCGGCTTGTTCACCCGGTCGCCAAAGGACGCGTCGAGCTTCTTCACGGCCTCGTCGCGGGTGCCGCCGCCGATGTCGACGCCGAGCACCGTGGTGCCCTTGGGCACGTCGGAGTGGTTCATCAGCAGCCCGGCGCCGTACGCGACACCGCCCACGATGACCACGCCGGTGCCGAGCAGCACCAGCTTGTTGCGCCCCTTCTTCTTTTTCTTGGGCGCTGAGGCCGAGGTGCTCTGGCCGCCCGGCTCGGGCAGCTTCGGCGGCGTGTGCGGCAGCGGGCCGTCGGTGTGGGAGCCGGGGCCGAACGGCGAGTTCCCGCCGGGCGACCCGACCGGGACGCCGCTGGTGACGGTGTGCCCGGAGATGTTGTCGGGCGCCGGGAAGCCCTGCTGGCCCGGCTCGGGGGCCGGCTTCTGCGGGGTGAGGATCGCGGTGTCGTCGCTGAGGCCGCCACCGGGGCCGAGGCCCGCGCCGTGCGCGCCGCCGATGGTCCCGGGGCCGCCGATGCCCGCGGGGCCGCCGAGCCCGGCAGGTGCGCCGGAGCCGCCGGGTCCCTTGGGCCCGGCAGGTCCGCCGGGTCCGGCACCGAAGGGCGAGGTCACGGGGCCGTCACCGGTGACCGGACCGACGGTCGGGCCTGCGGGGCCCTGGGCGCCCCCGCCCGGGCCGCCGCGGCCGCCCGGCCCGTTGAAGCCGCTCGCGCCGCCCGGGCCGCCGTAAGCGCCCTGGCCGTTCTGCCCGTTCTGGGTGCCGCGCTCGCCGTCCGAGAAGTACGGGAGGTCGTCACGGCGGGGCTCGCTGCCGGGGCGCGCGCCGTTGCCGAGCGGTCCGGCGGCCAGTGCCTCGGTGACGTCGAAGGAACCGGTGCCGCCGCCGTGCCCGGGGGCCACGGGGCCGCCGGTCGCTCCGGGGAGCCCGGCGCCGTTCGTCCCGCCCGGTCGGGGGGCGCCGCCGGGCCGGGAGCCGCCCGGCACGCTCATGGAGCCGACCACGCCACCGGGGCGGCCGGTGCCCGGACGGGCGCCGCCGGAAGGGGCACCCGCGCCGAAGGGCCCGGCGCCCGGGGCGGCCGGCGCGCCCGCGCCCGAACCGCCCGGCAGACCGGCTCCGTTGGTGGAGCCGCCGCCCTGACCGCCCTTGGCGGGCGCCGACTTGCGGGGCGCGAACCACCCGCTCGTCTTGTCCTCGGCGGGCTGAGCGGCCTCGGCCGGGGGCTCGACGGTGCCCATGGCCTGGGTGGCACCCGGCCCCGGAGCCTCGGTCTCCCCGGTGTCGTCGGAGCCCTCGGCGTCCGCGACGGGCGTACGCACGACGACCGGCGGAATGGGCCGCGACCCTGGGATGTTGATCCGGATCCGGGTCGTCAGTGTGGTCTCGGTCTTGCGGTCCTCCGGCTGCGCGGCCGAACGGCCCGCATCCGTACCGGCGTCGGAAGCCGTGGGGGTCCCGTACGGCGGCGTGCCCGACGGGTATGCGGCTTGGCCGCGCCCGTTGGGCCCGGAGGACGGAGTGTCAGTTTCACGACTCAAGGCAGGTTCTCCCGGTTGGCTCCGCCGCCCGACACAACCTCACGGGCGGCTCGGCGGCGCGCACCACCATACTGGCCACTTCTGGCGCGTATCCCATGACCGCCGGGGAAACCCACACGGGACTCCCACGCTCGGTTAATGGCGAAGTGGTACGTCACTCGCCAAGTCGGACGTCACGGGCACCTGGTTGCCGCCCCTGTCCAAGGGTGGCGCAGATCACAGCGACGGCCATCCCTCCGAAGAGGAAGAGATAGGAGCCGCCTCCCGCACCGAAGAGGAAGTCCCCCTCGGGTCTGCTGGCGGTGAGCAGGATGACGGAGATCATCCATCCGGCGGCAGGTGCGATCGCTCCGCCGCGGCTGCCGGTGGCCCGTCCGCCGCCGAGACAGAGCCCGGCCTCGCCCGCCAGCGCAAGCAGCAGCCCGCCGGGGAACCAGCCGGCCTGCACCAGCGCACCGGCCGCGCCGACGACCGCGCCGAGCATGAAGAGGCCCACGTACAGGAGCGTCCGCCCGGCGGAGGGCCGCTGCAGCGGCTGGGCGAGCAGGGGACCGCGCTCTGTCATGACGCCTCCTCGGCACCGGCGAAGTCGATCCCGGCGAAGAGATCGGTCTCTCTCGGCTCTCCGGCCGCCCCGCGCACCAATTCGTAGTACTCGGTGGTGAAGAGGGGCTGCGCCTGTTCGTTGGAGAGCGCGAAGTACGGTTCGGCGACCTCGATCTGAGTGGCGTGGGCCCGCATCGCGGCGGCCTTGGCGGCGGCGTACGCGGTGCCGTCGATCTCGGCGGTGATCCGGTCGTCCGGGACGACACCCGGTACGTCCTCGATGACGGCGACCTTGGAAAAGGGGGCGGAGGGCAGACCGGACAGATCCTCCGCAAGCCGGGCGAAGGCACTCTCGGCGACGGAGCGCGGCACGCGGTTCCAGTAGACCTTGGGGATCTCCCACCCGGCCCGCGCGGCCAGTTCGGCGGCGCGCATGGCCACGCGGTGGGCCTGGATGTGGTCGGGGTGGCCGTATCCGCCGTTGTCGTCATAGGTGACGAGGACCTGGGGGCGTACCTCCAGGATGACCTCGACGAGGTGTGCGGCCGCCTCGTCCACGTCCGCCTGCCAGAAGCAGGCCGGGTCGTCGTTGTCGGCCAGGCCCATCATTCCGGAGTCGCGGTAGCGGCCGGGGCCGCCGAGCTGACGGAAGTCCTCGACACCGAGCTCGCGCATGGCGGCCGTGAGCTCCTGCAGGCGGTACTCGCCCAGGGCGGTGCCGGTGAGGTGCCGCAGCTCCGGCGGTATGACCTCGCCGAGCTCGCCCAGGGTGCAGGTGACCAGTGTCACGCGGGCACCCCCGGCCGCGTACGCGGCCATGGTCGCGCCGTTGTTGATCGACTCGTCGTCCGGGTGCGCATGCACCAGCAGCAGACGCCGGGAGGGCTGTTCCGTCATGGAGCCACCCTACGAGGCGGCACCGACAGCGCAGCGCAGCCCCGGGTCAGAACTTGAGGCTGCCGATCATCCCCGCGATGTTCGTCGTCAGCTCGTGGATGGTGGGAGCGACGGTCGAGGAGGCGAGATAGAACCCGAGCAGCATGCAGACGATCGCATGCCCCGCCTTCAGTCCTGACTTCTTGATCAGAAGGAAGACGATGATCGCCAGCAGCACAACCGCCGAAATCGAGAGTGCCACGGCGGCTCACCTCCAAAGGTCCCAAGAGCGCGGGGGTCGAACTTAGGGGCCGGACAGAACCACACAACAACCAGCAGGTTCATACCCACTATGCGCTAGTGATCATAACTATCCGACCGCGCGCATCGATCGGCGCACGGCCGCACAAGGGGGCGCATGGCCAATATGGTCAGGGCATGACGACGACGTCCGACTCCTTCCCCCGCAGGCACGCCCGCACCCAGCGGTTCACCCTGGGCGCGCCGCGCGCCTTCACCGTGGCGCCCGACGGCACCCGTGTCGCTTTCCTGCGCTCCACCTCCGGTACGGACATGGCGAGTTCCCTGTGGGTTCTCGATGTACGGGACGGCGGGGAGCGCGTGGCGGCCGACCCGCGCGCCCTGCTCGGCGGCGCCTCCGAGGAGCTTCCGCCCGAGGAGCGGGCGCGCCGCGAGCGCAGCCGCGAGGGCGGCGCCGGCATCGTCGGCTACGCCACCGACGCAGCCGTGGAGTTGGCGTCTTTCGCCTTGTCAGGGCGGCTTTTCACGGCCGAACTGCGGGCCGGTACGGCACGCGAACTCCCCGCCCCCGGACCAGTGATCGACCCGCGCCCCTCCCCCGACGGCCGGCACGTCGCCTATGTCGCGCAGGGTGCGCTGCGCGTGGTGGGCGCCGAGGGCAAGGACGAACGGGCCCTGGCGGAGCCGGAGTCGGCGAACGTCACCTACGGTCTGGCCGAGTTCATCGCGGCCGAGGAGATGGGCCGATCGCGCGGCTTCTGGTGGTCGCCGGACTCAGACCTGCTGCTGGTCGCGCGCGTGGACGACACGCCGGTACGGCGCTGGTGGATCTCCGACCCGGCCCAGCCGGAACGTGAGCCACAGCACGTCGCCTACCCGGCGGCGGGCACCGACAACGCGGACGTACGGCTGTTCGTGATCGGTCTGGACGGGGCGCGCACGGAGGTCGTCTGGGACCGGGCACGCTATCCGTACCTGGCGCATGTGCACTGGTCAGAAGCGGGCGCGCCCCTGCTGCTCGTCCAAGCGCGCGACCAGCGCAGCCAGTTGTTCCTGGCCGTGAGCCCGCGGACGGGCGCGACCCGGCTGGTGCACGCGGATGAAGATCAGGTTTGGCTTGATCTCTTCCCCGGGGTGCCCTGCTGGAGCCCGTCCGGACATCTGGTGCGCATCGTCGACGAGGGCGGCGCCCGGGTCCTGGCGGTGGGTGAACGCCCGCTGACGGGACCGCAGTTGCACGTGCGCGCGGTGCTGGACGTCTCGGACGACAACGTGCTGATCGCCGCGTCCGCCGGCGAGGAGGCCGACGCCCCCGAGACCGGCGAGGTGCATGTCTACCGCGTCAACGAGCTCGGCCTGGAGCGCGTCTCGCAGGAGCCCGGCGTGCACTCGGCGGTGCGTGCGGGGAGCGTGACCGTACTGGTGTCCGCCGCACTGGACCGGCCGGGCGCCCGCGTGCGGGTCCTTCGCGAAGGCAAGCACACGGCGACCGTCGCCTCGTACGCGGAGGACCCCGGTATGACCCCGCGGGTGACCCTCACCGAGGGGGGCGCACGGCGCATCCCGTGCGCCGTGCTGCTTCCCCGCGACCACGACGGCGAGACCCCGCTCCCGGTCCTCATGGATCCCTACGGCGGTCCGCACGGCCAGCGGGTGGTCGCCGCGCACAATCCGCATCTGACCTCGCAGTGGTTCGCCGACCAGGGGTTCGCAGTCGTGGTCGCGGACGGCCGCGGCACCCCGGGCCGCTCCCCGGCCTGGGAGAAGGCGGTCCGCGACGACCTCGCGGGGGCCACGGTCGAGGACCAGGTGGACGCGCTCCGGGCGCTCGCCGACCGCTTCCCCCTGGACCTGGGCCGGGTCGGCATCCGCGGCTGGTCCTTCGGTGGCTATCTGGCGGCACTCGCGGTGCTGCGCCGACCGGACGTCTTCCACGCGGCCGTGGTGGGCGCCCCGGTCACCGATCTGCGCCTCTACGACACCCACTACCAGGAGCGCTACCTCGGCCACCCGGACGAGCAACCGGAGGTGTACCGCCGCAACTCGCTCATCGACGACGCGGGACTGGTGGACGCGGCCGAGCCGCACCGGCCGATGATGATCATCCATGGTTTCGCCGACGACAACGTGGTGGTCGCCCACTCGCTGCGGCTGTCCTCGGCCCTGCTGGCCGCCGGCCGTCCGCACGAGGTGCTGCCGCTGTCCGGCGTCACGCACATGACCCCGCAGGAGTCGGTCGCCGAGAACCTGCTGCGGCTCCAACTCGACTTCCTGAAGCGGTCGCTGGGGCCGGCCTAGGCACGGCAACGGGCCGGGGCTACATGGCGAGCCCCGGCCCGTTTACGGCACCCGCACGGCCGTACGCTCTAGAGACTGACGTGTCCGTATATCGGAACCGGGTCGGCCAAGTTGCCTGCGTGTTACTCATCGGTCGGCACGACACCCGGCGCGGAGGGCCTGGTCGACGGAGCTTCTTCCGCGAAGTGGCAGGCCGAGTCATGGGCGGCCGGGCCGCTCACGCCCCGGAACGCGGCCGGCACCGCCAGCAGCGGTACCTCCAGCGCGCACCGCTCCTGCGCCTTCCAGCACCGCGTGCGGAAGCGGCAGCCGGAGGGAACGTTCGTCGGTGACGGCACATCTCCCGCGAGGATGATCCGCTCCCGGCGCTCCCTCGCGACCGGGTCGGGCACGGGGACGGCGGACAGCAGCGCCTGGGTGTAGGGGTGCGTCGGATGGTCGTAGATCTCGGCGTCCTTGCCGGTCTCCACGATCCGCCCGAGGTACATCACCCCGACCCGGTCCGAGATGTGCCGGACGATCGACAGGTCGTGCGCGATGAAGACGTAGGACAGCTCGAACTCGCTCTGCAGCCGGTCCATCAGATTGATGACCTGGGCCTGCACGGAGACGTCCAGCGCGGAGACCGGCTCGTCGGCGACGATCACCTCGGGGCGCAGCGCCAGCCCCCGTGCGATGCCGATGCGTTGGCGCTGGCCGCCGGAGAACTGGTGCGGATAGCGGTTGATGTACTCGGGGTTGAGCCCGACCACCTCCAGCAGCTCCTGGACCTTCGTGCGCCGGTCGCCCTTGGGCGCCACCTCGGGGTGGATCTCGTACGGCTCCCCGATGATGTCGCCCACGGTCATCCGGGGGTTGAGGGAGGTGTACGGGTCCTGGAAGACCATCTGGATGTTGCGCCGCACGGCTCGCAGGGCCTTGGCGGACAGCTTGCCGATGTCCTCGCCCTTGTAGCGGATCTCCCCCGCCGTCGGCTTCTCCAGGTTGACCAGCATCTTGGCGACCGTCGACTTGCCGCAGCCGGACTCGCCGACGATGCCGAGGGTTTCGCCGCGGGCGAGTTCGAAGTCCACGCCGTCGACGGCCTTCACCGCGCCGACCTGCTTCTTGAAGAGAATTCCCTGAGTGAGCGGATAGTGCTTGAAGAGCCCTCTGACCTGCAGAATCGACTCAGCCATTCATGCACTCCCTCCAGAAGTGGCAGGCGCTGCGGCGGTCCGGCTCTTCGCCGTTCACCTCGTACAGGGGCGGTTCGTCGGTCCGGCACACGTCCTGGGCCATCGGGCAGCGGGGGTGGAAGGCGCAGCCCGGCGGGATGTGCATGAGGTTGGGCGGCAGGCCCTTGATGGCGTAGAGCTCCTGGCCCTTCTGGTCGAGCCGCGGGATCGACTCCAGCAGGCCCTTGGTGTACGGGTGCGCGGGCACCTTGTAGATGTCGTGCACCGGGGCCGACTCGACGATCCGGCCCGCGTACATCACGGCGATCCGGTCGGCGACGTCGGCGACCACGCCCAGGTCGTGGGTGATCAGGATGAGCCCCATGTTGTACTCGCGCTGCAGCTCGGCGAGCAGGTCCATCACCTGGGCCTGGACGGTGACGTCCAGCGCCGTCGTCGGTTCGTCGGCGATGATCAGCGCCGGTTCCAGTGCCAGCGCCATCGCGATCATGATGCGCTGGCGCATACCGCCGGAGAACTGGTGCGGGTAGTCCTTGACCCGCTCCCCGGCGGCCGGGATCCGCACCCGTTCCATCAGCTCGACGGCCTTCGCGCGCGCGTCCTTGCGCGACATCCCCCGGTGCACGACGAACATCTCGCCGAGCTGGTCGCCCACGGAGAGCACGGGGTTGAGGGAGGACAGCGCGTCCTGGAAGATCATGGCCATCTCGGCGCCGCGGACCTTCCTGCGTTCCTCCTCCTTCAGCTTCAGCAGGTCCTTGCCCTGGAAGAGGATCTCGCCGCCCGTGATCCTCCCGGGCGGCATGTCGAGGATGCCCATGACCGCCTGCGCGGTGACGGACTTCCCCGACCCGGACTCGCCGAGCACGGCGAGGGTCTCCCCCGCGTCCACGCCGTAGTCGACCCCGTTGACGGCCTTGGCGACCCCGTCCCGGGTCCGGAACTCCACGTGCAGGTCCCGCACTTCGAGCAGCATGGCGGCGACTCACCTCAGCTTCGGGTCGAGGGCGTCGCGGACCGCGTCGCCGAGCATGATGAACGCCAGCACGGTGACCGCCAGCGCGCCGGCCGGCCACAGGAGCATGTGGGGGGCGTTGCGGATGTAGGGGGAAGCCGCCGAGATGTCGATGCCCCAGCTGACCGTGGGCGGCTTCAGACCGACGCCGAGGTACGACAGGGTCGCCTCCAGCGCGATGTACGTACCGAGCGCGATGGTCGACACGACGATCACCGGAGCGACCGCGTTCGGTGTGATGTGCCGCAGCAGGATGCGGGAGTCGGAGGCGCCGAGCGCGCGGGCGGCCTGCACGTAGTCGTTCTGCTTGGCGGTGATGACCGAGCCGCGGGCGATGCGGTAGACCTGCGTCCAGCCGAGCAGCACGATGAACCCGATGACCGGCCAGATCGTGTTGCTGGTCACCACGGAGAGCAGGACGAGTCCGCCGAGCACGACCGGGATCGCGAAGAAGATGTCGGTGATCCGGGACATCAGCGAGTCCCAGCCCCCGCCGAAGTACCCGGCGAGCCCGCCGAGGACCGAGCCGAGGAGCGCGACACCGAGCGTGGCCAGGACACCCACGCTGATGGAGATGCGGGTCCCGTACACCGTGCGGGTGTAGACGTCGCAGCCCTGGCCGTCGTAGCCGAAGGGGTGCCCCGGCTGGGAGCCCTCCTGGGCCTTGGCGAGGTCGCACTTGAGGGGGTTGCCGGAGGCGATCAGGGACGGCCACAGGGAGATCACGACCAGGAACAGGATCACCAGTGCCGAGACGATGAAGACCGGGTTGCGGCGCAGGTCGCGCCAGGCGTCGGACCACAGGGAGCGCGGCTTGCCCGCCGGGCCGGTGCCCTCCGGGCCGCCGGGGGTCCGCTCCAGGGTCTCCGCCTCGGTCACGGCGAGGTCCATCGCACCGCCCATGCCGGTGGAGGAGATGGCGCCCTCGGACTCGTACTGCTCAGGCATAGCGGATCCTCGGGTCGAGTACGGCGTACAGGATGTCGACCAGCAGGTTGGCCACCAGGAAGACGAGGACGAGTACGGTCACGAAGCCGACGACGGTCTGGGTGTTCTGGCGCAGGATGCCCTGGTAGAGCTGGTAGCCGACGCCGTGGATGTTGAAGATCCGCTCGGTGACGATCGCACCGCCCATCAGCGCGCCGATGTCGGTGCCGATGAAGGTGACCACGGGGATCAGCGAGTTGCGCAGCAGATGGCGGATGATCACCCGCTGCCGGGGCAGGCCCTTGGCGACGGCCGTGCGGACGTAGTCGGAGCGCCGGTTCTCCGCGATGGAGGTACGGGTCAGCCGGGTGACGTAGGCCAGGGAGACGGACGCGAGGACCAGGCCCGGCACGATCAGCTCGCCGAAGGTGGCGTCGGGGGAGACCGACGGTTTGATCCAGCCCCACTCGACGCCGAGGAGCAGCTGGAGCAGCAGGCCGGTCACGAAGGTGGGGACGGAGATGACCACGAGGGTGGCCAGGAGGACCGAGGTGTCGACCGGCCGGCCACGCCGCAGGCCGGTGATCACCCCCAGCGTGATGCCGAAGACGATCTCGATGAGGATCGCGACGATCGTCAGCCGGATCGTGACCGGGAACGCCGTCGACATCAGCTCGGTGACCTTCTGGCCGTTGAACGCGGTGCCGAAGTCGCCGGTGAAGACGTTCCCCATGTAGGTCAGGTATTGCTGCCACACCGGCTTGTCGAGGCCGAACTCCTTCTTCAGCTGCGCGGCCGTGGCCGGGTCGCACTGCCGCTCACCGCACAGTCCCGCGATGGGGTCGCCCATCACGTTCACCATCAGGAAGATCAGCAGCGTGGCCCCGATGAACACCGGGATCATCTGGAGCAGACGCCGGACCACGTACCGTCCCATGCGCGGTCAGCCGACCTTGATCTCGTTGTAGACCGGGACGCTGAACGGGTTCAGCGCGACGTTCGAGAGCCGGTCGGACCAGCCCGCGCTGCCGTTCTGGTACCAGAGCGGGATGGCCGCCATGTTGTCGCGGACGACCTTCTCGGCCTTCTGGAAGAGCCCGATCGCCTTGCTGGTGTCGGTCTCGGAGTTGGCCTGGTTGACGAAGTTGTCGAACTCCTTGTTGGACCACTTGCCGTCGTTGGAGGAGGCGTTGGTGTAGTAGAGCGGCTGCAGGAAGTTCTGGATGAGCGGGTAGTCCATCTGCCAGCCCGCCCGGAACGGGCCGGTCATCTTGTGCTGCCCGATCTGGTTGCGGAAGTCGGCAAAGGTGCCGATCGGGTTGCCGACGCAGGCCTTGTCGTTGCCGAGCGCGTTGTTGATGGAGTTGCAGACGGCGTCCACCCACTCCTTGTGGGAGCCCGTGTCCGCGTTGTACGAGATCTTGACCTGGCCGCCGGGCAGCCCGCCGCCTTCCTGGACCAGCTTCTTGGCCTCGCTGGGGTTGTACTCGCAGCTGCTCCCGCACAGCCCGTCCTGGAAGCCGCCCTTCGTGCCGAGGACCGGGGAGGTCCAGTCGGTGGCCGGGGTGCGGGTCTTCTGGAAGATCGTGTCGGTGATCTGCTTGCGGTTGATCGCCATGGACAGGCCCTTGCGGACCTTCTCCGAGCCGCTCTTGTTCCAGGCCGGGTCGTAGAACGGGAAGGCGAGCGTCTGGATGATGCCGGCGGGCGTGTTGAGGTACCGGTTGCCGAGGTCGCTCTTGACGTTCTTGAGCTGGGCGGCCGGGACGTCGTCCACCAGGTCGAGGTTGCCGGCCATCAGGTCGGTGTAGGCGGTGTTGTTGTCGGTGTAGACCTTGAGGTCCACACCGCCGTTCTGCGCCTTGTCCGTGCCGGGGTACCCGTCCCACTTCCTGAGGGACATCTTCGAGCCCTTGGTGTACGACTGCACCGTGTACGGCCCGTTGCCGACCGGCTTCTTGATCCACGCGGCGTGGTCGGAGAAGAACGCCGCGGGCAGCGGGTCGAAGGCCGCGTAGCCGAGGGTGTCGGGGAACGTCGAGAACTTCTGTGTCAGCTTGACGGTGAAGGTCCTGGTGCCGGTGACCTTGAGGCCGGAGAGCGTGTCGGCGGTCTGGCTGCCTGTTTCCGGGTGGACCTTGTCGTAGCCCTCGATGTACCCGAAGAAGTACGCGTTCTTCTGGTTGTTCTTGAGGCTGGCGCCGTAGTTCCAGGCGTCCACGAAGGACTTCGCGGTGACGGCCTCGCCGTTGCTGAACTTCCAGCCGCTCTTGACGGTGACGGTGAAGTTCTTCGAGTCCGAGGTGTCGATCTTCTCGGCGAGCATGTTCTTGGCGGCGCCGGTCTTCGGGTCGTACCGCTTCAACCCGCGGAAGATCATGTCGAGGACCTTGCCGCCCTGCACCTCGTTGGTGTTGGCCGGCTCCAGCGGGTTCTGGGGGTCCCCCCAGGAGGAGCTGAGCACCGCACTGCTGTTGCCACCGCCGCCACCGCCACCACCGCCGCCGCAGCCCGTCGCGGCAAGTGCGAGCGCCGCGGCGCCTGCGGCCCATTTGGCGTGCGTGGCTGCGGGCATGGGGGCCTCCTCGGGATACTGTCCGTTACCGGTCAATATCGGGTCCGAGACGGCACACCGCACTCGCACGCCGCCCGTTGGGGGAACGCGCCATCCGGATGGGTCAGCTCCCTCCGCACCCTGATGGGGAGAGGTCGTACCCGGTGAAGTCCGCGACGGGGACGTATCCGATGCGGAGCATGCCGGCCACCATGGGGTTCGCGCCCGCCATGGCGACGGGCATGCCGTCCGGGATCTCCCAGAAGGTACAGCGCATCACACGCTCATGGTCTCCCTCGTCCACGAGCCGAACCCCGCCCTGTGGGACCGGCTCCGGCGGGGTGAGCGTGCCGAGTCGGTCGAGAAGGGGCCGCCGGTCGCGCACCGGCGCTGCGCCCGTGTGCCGTTTCCACGCCCCGGCGAAAGCCGTGGCGGTGTCGTGGTCCGAGGTGACGCCGGAGAAGGTGTGCCCGAGGCCGGCCAGGTGGGCGGCGAGCATGTCGGCCTGCTCGGCGGAGAGGATGGTGAGGGTGGTGAGGGTCAGTCGGCCGCGCGGAGGCGGGTACAAGACGGCCCGGGCCTCGCCGGCCGACTCCGGTCGGCCGAAGACCCTGGCCTCGGCGCCGTACGCGTCCGCGTCGCTGGTTCTCAGTTTCTCGAGCGTCGTCGGCGGCGTGTTGTGCATGACGGGCGGAAGCGCAGGAAGTCCCCGGCTCGGGCGAGGATGGGGCGGCGGGTCCTGACACTCCCCGCCGCCCCTGAGATCATCTCCGCGGTACGGCCGACCAGTTGGCCGTTACTCCCCGGCGCCCTCCTCCAGCGCCGCCAGCGCCGGATCGAGCACGATGTCCTCCGCCCGACCCTCGATGGTCGGCTCCTCCGGGAAGTGACAGGCCGTCAGATGCCCGTCGTGGTTGCCGGAGAGCTGGATCAGCGGGGGCTCCTGGGTCGCGCATTTGTCCTGCGCCTTCCAGCAGCGGGTACGGAAACGACACCCGGAGGGCGGAGCGATCGGGGACGGGACGTCGCCCGCCAGACGGATGCGCTCGCGCCCGCCGGTGTCCTCGCCGCTCAGACTCACCTCGGGAACGGCGGACAGCAGGGCGTGGGTGTACGGGTGGCGAGGGCGGGTGTAGATGGAGTCGCGGTCACCGACCTCGATGATCTTGCCGAGGTACATCACCGCCACGCGCTGCGAGAAGTGCCGTACGACGGCGAGGTCGTGGGCGATGAACAGGAACGCGATGCCGAGTTCGTCCTGCACCTTCTGGAGCAGGTTCACCACCTGGGCCTGGATCGACACGTCCAGGGCCGACACCGGCTCGTCCGCGACGATCAGCTTCGGTTCGAGCGCCAACGCCCGCGCCACGCCGATGCGCTGACGCTGGCCGCCGGAGAACTCGTGCGGGAAGCGGTTGTAGTGCTCCGGGTTCAGACCGACGATCTCGAGCAGCTCGCGTACGCGCTTCTCGCGGCCGCCCTCCGGCTCGATGCCGTTGATCTCCATCGGACCGGAGATGATCTTGCCGACCGTCTGCCGCGGGTTCAGCGACGAGTACGGGTCCTGGAAGATCATCTGGATCTCGGAGCGGATCGGCGCCAGCTCCTTGCGCGTGGCGTGCGTGATGTCCTGGCCGCGGTAGGAGATCTTGCCGCCGGTGGGCTCCATCAGCCGGGTGATCAGCCGGCCGGTGGTCGACTTGCCGCAGCCGGACTCCCCCACCAGGCCGAAGCTCTCACCGACGTGCACGGTGAGGTCGAGACCGTCGACGGCCTGCACGGCGCCGACCGTACGGCGGATCGGGAAGCCGCCCTTGATCGGGAAGTGCTTGGTCAGGCCGGTGACTTCGAGCAGCGGTTCCCCGCTGGGGCCGCTGCCCGCGTCGCGGGGGGCGGGAAGGACGAGGTCCTCTGTCATGACGTGTCCTCCTAGCCCAGACGGGGCTTGATCTCTTCAACGAAGATGGTGTGCTTCTGTTCCGCCGTGAGGTGGCACGCCGATGCGCGGTCCGCGGCGAGCAGCGGGCGCTCGGTGACGCAGCGGTTGCCGCCGACCCGGTCCTGGAAGGTGCAGCGCGGGTGGAAGCGGCAGCCGGAAGGCGGCGTGAGCAGCGAGGGCGGTGCGCCGGGGATCGGCGCGAGCGGGGCGTCGAGGTCCGAGTCGAGGCGCGGCATGGAGTTCAGCAGACCCCAGGTGTAGGGGTGTTGCGGGGCGCGCATCACCTCGTTCACCGTGCCGCGCTCGACCGCGCCGCCCGCGTACATCACCATGATGTCGTCGGCCATGTCGGCGATGACGCCCAGGTCGTGGGTGATGAAGATGATCGCCGAGCCGAACTCCTGCTGGAGGTCCTTCAGCAGGTCGAGGATCTGGGCCTGGACCGTCACGTCCAGGGCCGTCGTCGGCTCGTCGGCGATCAGCAGGTCGGGGTCGCAGACCAGCGCCATGGCGATCATCGCGCGCTGGCGCATACCGCCGGAGAACTGGTGCGGGTAGTCCTTCGCCCGCTCCTTGGGGTTCGGGATGCCGACCTTGCCGAGCATCTCGACGGCCCGGTCCCAGGCCGCCTTCTTCGAGGCCCCGGTGTGCTTGCGGTACGGCTCGGCGATCTGCCGGCCCACCGTGTAGTACGGCGAGAGCGCGGTGAGCGGGTCCTGGAAGATCATGGCGACCTTGTTGCCGCGCAGCTTCTCCAGCTCCGACTCCCGGGCGGTGGTGAGCTCCTTGCCCTCCAGCAGGATCTCGCCCTCGACGGTGGTGAACATCGGGTTGTGCAGGCCGAGGATCGTCAGGTTGGTGACGGACTTGCCGGAGCCCGACTCACCGACGATGCCGAGGGTCCGGCCCCGCTCCAGGTCGAAGGAGAGCCCGTTGACGGCCTTCACGACGCCGTCCTCGGTCTTGAAGCTGACGTGCAGGTCCCGCACGGAGAGGAAGGTGCCCGCGTCGGCCGGCACGGGGGCGCCGGCTTCCTTGGTCAATGTGGTCACGAGAGTGCTCCTCTTACCCGGCCTAGGAGAGCCGCACGCGCGGGTCGATGAAGGCGTAGCAGGCGTCGACGATGATGTTGAACAGCAGGATCATGGCGGCGGAGAACAGCATCACGCCCAGCAGCATCGGCAGATCGCTGAACTGAACGGAGTCCACGGCCAGTCGGCCGAGGCCGGCCAGTCCGAAGGTGTACTCCGTGATGATGGCGCCGCCCAGCAGCGAGCCGAGGTCGATGCCGAAGATGGTGACGATCGGGATCAGCGAGCCGCGCCAGGCGTAGCGGAAGAAGACGTACTTGCGCGACATGCCCTTGGCGCGGGCGGTGCGCACGTGCTCCTCCTGGAGCTGCTCGATCATCGACGAGCGCGCCATACGGGTGTACTGCGAGGCGAAGATCGTGGACAGCACCACCCACGGGATGATCAGCCCGGTGAACCAACTGACCGGGTTCGCGGTGAAGTCGTTGTAGACGGGCTTGTCGAAGAGGTGGGTCTGGTAGACGAGGGCCGCCAGCAACAGCGGACCGATGAAGTAGATCTGCAGCGACCCGATCACCATCGACCCCGCAGTGACCGACTTGTCGAAGAGTGTCCCCCGCTTCCAGGCGGCGAGCATGCCGGTGCCCAGACCCACGAACAGGAAGACCACCGCGGCACCCAGGGTGAGCGAGATGGTGGTGGGCAGGCGGTCCATCATGGTCGCCCAGACCTGGTCGTTGGTGTGGTACGAGTACCCGAAGCAGGGGGCGGGGCAGGGGCCCTGGGCGAACTGGTTGCTGCCGAGGACGAGGTTCTTCAGGAAGATCCCGTACTGCTCGGGAATCGACTTGTCCAGGCCGAGCACATGGTGGATGTTCGCGAGACTGGTCGGGTTGCAGGTCTTGCCGCACATCAGCAGCGCCGGATCACGAGGCATCCCGAAGAACAGCAAGAACGTCACGATGCTCAACAGGAAGAGGATGACGACGGCACCGAGGGTCCGGCGGACGAGGAAGCGCAGCATGACAGGGGCAGCTCTCTGACGTCAGCGGGCCGGGCGGTACCCGGTGCGACCACCGCGCGAGGCGGACGCACCGGGTACCGGTCGGACAGAGGGGTTACTTGATGAAGAGACGACGCGGGTCGATACCGCCGAGGACGTCGTCGTAGACCAGGCCGCCGACCTTGGAGCCGGAGATCTGGACCTGCTTGTAGTAGATGGTCGGGACGGCGTTGATGACGTCCTTGGCCAGGTACTGGTCGATCTTCTCCCACGCCTCGGCCGACTTGACCGGGTCCGCGATCTTGTTCGCGGCGTCGATGTCGGCGTTCACCTTGGGGTCGTTGACGTGCGAGTAGTTCGGCGAGCCGTCGGCGATCGTGCGGCCGTCGAACACCGGCGGGATCACGGTCGAGGCGGACGGCCAGTCGGCGCCCCAGGCGGAGGCGTAGATGTCGTAGTTGTTGTTGGCCTTGCCGACCTGGTCGTAGTACGTCTCGGCCGGGATGTCCTGGCGCTGAACGTTGAAGCCGGCGTTCTTCAGGGCCGCGGCGATGGCCGTGGAGTACTGCTGGCCCTCGGGCGTGTTCTGGTAGCCGTAGGTCAGCTTCAGGCCGAGCTTGCCGGCCTTCTTCAGCAGCGCCTTGGCCTTGGCCGCGTCACCGCCGGGGTTCTTCTTCTTGCCCCACGGGTCGAAGGAGGCGTCGTAGCCGCTGACGGTCGGGCTGATGTAGCCGCCGGCGACCTCCGCGGCCGAGCTGCCGCCGAAGGCGCGGATGATCGGCGTGATCGGCAGGGCGTAGGCGATGGCCTCACGGACCGTCTTGTCCTGCAGCGGCGCGTGGGACATGTTGATGTTGATCTGGCCGACGTAGGGCTGGTAGCCCGAGACCGTACGGGCCTTGATCGCCGCGTTGCCGCCGAGGACCGCGCTGATGTTGCCCGCGTCCACCGAGTTGTTGAAGCTGACGCCGGTCTGGTCGGTACCGGTGTCCGCGAGGAGCGCCTTGGTGGAGCCCTCGTACTGGACGTTGAAGGTGAAGTTGAACTGGTCCGGGTACTGGTTGCGGATCGGGTCCGTCTTCGGGTCCCAGTTGGTGTTCTTGACCAGCGTCATCGACTTGCCGGACTTGAACGACTGGATCTTGTACGGACCGGTCGCGAGCGGGGCCTTGTCGTACTTCTGCTGCGTGTCACCCTTCTTGGACACCACCGCGTAGCCCGCCATGGCGAGGGCGTACGGCAGGTCGGGGTGCGGCTTCTGGAAGTGGAAGACGATGGTCTTGGCGTCCGGCGTCTCGAGGACGCTGTCGGGCAGGTGCTTGCCCTTGTACGGGCCGTCCGGCAGCAGCTTGCGGTAGTCGGCGGCGCTGGAGGTGTTGGCCATCCACTGCTGGATGTACGTCGGGCCCTGGTTGATGAAGGGCGCGAACAGACGCTCGAAGGTCTGCCGGAAGTCCGCCGAGGTGATCGGCGTACCGTCCTGGAACTTGATGCCGTCCTTGAGGGTGTACTTCCAGGTCTTGCCGCCGTCCGTGGTGGTACCGGAGTCGGTGGCGAGGTCGCCGACGACCTCGTGCTTGCTGCCGTCGTTGCTGGTGGCCTTGTAGCCGGTGAGGCCTCTGAAGAGCAGCGTGGCCAGCGAGCCCTCGTCGGAGACGTATATCTGTCCCGGGTCGAGGTGGGCGTAGGAGTCGCGCTGCAGCACCTCCATGGCGCCGCCCTTCTTGGCGCCCGGGACGGCGGCGGCCGGACCCTGCGAGTCCGCCGCGTTGCCGAACTTGATGGACGCCTGCTGCCGCTTGGCGTTCTGCTGGTCCTTCTTCTCGTTGTCGCTGGCGTTGCTGCCGCCCTTGCTGCAGCCGGTGAGCACGAGTGCCCCCGCCGCGAGCACGGAGAGCGCGGCGTATGTCTGGCGTCCGCCCCTACTCATCACTGAAGTCTCCACCCATCTGTATGTCGCCTGATGCGAAGAAATTGCTGTGTGTATCCGGGCGAGGACGCCCAAACTCTCGGTCAGCGCGCTGCCCTGGGATCGAAGGCGTCCCTGACCGAGTCCCCGAACAGGTTGAACGCGACGACGAAGATGACCATCGAGACGCCGGGGAAGATCATGTAGGTGATGTCGTTCTGCAGGACGAGTTCGGTCGACGCCTTGGAGAACATCTGGCCCCAGTCGGGGGTCGGCTCGACGACGCCCACACCGAGGTAGGAGAGCCCCGCCTCGATGGTCACGAAGCTCGGCAGCATGTACGTCGCCTGCACGAGGATCGGCGTCACCACGTTCGGCAGGAGCTCCCTGCGGATGATCCGCCAGGGAGAGGCTCCGCTGACCTTCGCCGCCTCGATGAACTCCCTCTCGCGCAGGGCGAGAGTGGTGCCGCGCAGGATGCGGGCGAGGCTCATCCAGCCGAGGAACCACTGGACGATGATGAGCGCGAGCACGCGCACATAGGTCGGGGTCTCGTTGCGCGGGCTCACGAAGAGCGAGACCACCACCGGCATGCTGGCGATGAAGAACAGCTGCGAGGGGAAGGCCAGCAGGAAGTCGATGACCCGGCCGATCCAGTAGTCGGTCCTGCCCCCGAGGTAGCCGGCCGCGATGCCCAGCAGGATGCCCGTCACCACCGTGGCGACCGTCACCGCGAGGGAGATCATCAGCGAGGTGCGGATGCCGTAGATCAGCTTGGTGAACACGTCGTACCCGTTGCCGGGTTCGAGCCCGAACCAGAACTCGCTGCTGATGCCGCCGTTGGGCTGTACCGGTACACCCGCGCTGTCGAAGAGCTCCGGGCGCACGTCGGCGTAGATGGTGTACGGGTTCTTGCCGTACAGCTTCGCGATCAGTGGCGCGGCGGCCGCGATGACGAAGAAGAAGAGCACGACGAACGCCGAGATGACGCCGGTGCGGTCGCGCTTGAAGCGGATCCACATCAGCTGGCCGGGCGAGCGGCCCTCGAGCTTGGCCGCCGCGGCCTCCTTCGGAGGCTGGGGGGCGCCGTCGACGACGACCGACGTACCGCCGCCGTCAACCTCGATAGGACTGGTCACAGTTGGTCCATTTCAACAGGTGTGGGTGTGCCGAGCCGACGGCCGCCGCAGGGTGTGCGCGACCGGGGACCGGTTCATGAAGAAGTGTCGAAGCTCCCGAGGAAGCGAGAAATCCGCAGCCGGACGCGCGTAGGCGCTGGCCCGCGCTGAACGGCCGTCGAATCCCTCAGAGTGAACCGCCGCAACCAGCAGGGCAGTTGCCCATCGCGGGCGGCGTGGCCCACCTGGTGTTCATGACACCGCACATGGGGCTCCTCCTCATGACTCCACGTGTTCACCGACAGGCAGGGCATATGTCTGGTCCCCGCCACCCCTGACGGATAGACAGACATCCCTTGTGCTCGCGAGTCCACGCTGCCCCCACAGTGCGAGACCCGTCGACCCGAGCGCTACGCGCCTAACTATCTGCCATGAGCCATGGCCGAACCACACTCATAAGGTCTCGGTTCGATCACACCTTACGCGTACATCTTCCAAAATCCGGACAAAGGGTTTGCCGAAAGATCCCTGCGAAACGGACTTGTTACACACCTATCGGACCCGCATGTCCGTATACCGAACGCGACAGACATGAAAATTGAGTTGCGGATCTACGACCACTGTGCATAGGCCGCGCAGTCCATCACTTTCGGTCACCGGGCCTACGGCCCGGGGCCGTTCGCATCGCTCTCACGGCGGATGGCCAGAACTCACGCTGGCAGGAGCCTAGACCGGTTCGGTCCGCCTTTACGGATCCGGAACGAGAACTAGGGTTTTCCCTACATCTGTCTGAACACCGGGGAGTACTCGCTGACATGGACGGATGCGCCGGCCACGAGCCCGGCACCCCGCGGATGTCCAGACACGACTGGTGGGGAGTCGTGCTCCAGGCGCCCGATCCGCAGGCGCTGGCACGCTTCCATGCGGAGCTGCTGGGCTGGGAGGTCGCCAAGGAGGATTTCGACGCGGCGGCCATCGCACCGTCAGAGGGTGTGGCCTACATCGCCTTCCAGCGCGCGGACGGGTATGTCCCGCCGGTCTGGCCCGCTCGCACTCGGCGCACGGGAGAGTGGCCACCAGCCGCAGCACAACGTCAGGGTGCTGCTCGACCCGGCCGGGCACCCCTTCTGCCTCTACCAGGACGGCAGCAGTGGTTGGCGCAGTGACCCGGTTCGTTGCCGGGGGATGATGAGGCAGCAGGCGTGGGAAAGGAAGTGGGAGTCAGGTTTCTGAGGCGGCTGAGGCCGTGGATGCCAGGCCCGATCCTTCGGAGCCGGCATCCACGTGCCCTTGAGGTCAGCCGTGCTTGGCGCGGCTCGCCGCACGGGCGCGCTCGCGGGCGTCCAGGTTCACCTTGCGGATGCGGACCGCCTCCGGGGTGACCTCCACGCACTCGTCGTCGCGGCAGAACTCCAGCGACTGCTCCAGCGAGAGCTTGCGCGGCGGGACGATCGCCTCGAACGTGTCGGCCGAGGACGACCGCATGTTGGTGAGCTTCTTCTCCTTGGTGATGTTCACGTCCATGTCGTCGGAGCGCGAGTTCTCGCCGACGATCATGCCCTCGTACACCTCGGTGCCCGGCTCCACGAAGAGCACGCCGCGCTCCTGGAGGTTCGTCATCGCGAAGGCGGTGACGGCACCGGCGCGGTCGGCGACCAGCGAGCCGTTGTTGCGGGTCTGCAGCTGGCCGAACCAGGGCTCGTGGCCCTCGTGGATGGAGTGGCCGATGCCCGTGCCGCGGGTCTGGGTCAGGAACTCGGTACGGAAGCCGATCAGACCGCGGGAGGGGACCACGAACTCCATGCGGACCCAGCCCGAGCCGTGGTTGGACATGTTGTCCATGCGGCCCTTGCGGACGCCCATGAGCTGCGTCACCGCACCCATGTGCTCCTCGGGCACGTCGATCGTCATGCGCTCGACCGGCTCGTAGACCTTGCCGTCGACGTCCTTGGTGACGACCTGCGGCTTGCCGATGGTCAGCTCGAAGCCCTCGCGGCGCATCTGCTCGACCAGGATGGCGAGCGCCAGCTCACCGCGACCCTGGACCTCCCAGGCGTCCGGACGCTCGGTGTCGAGCACGCGGAGGGAGACGTTACCGATCAGCTCGCGGTCGAGGCGGTCCTTGACCTGACGCGCGGTGACCTTGCGGTCCTTGACCGCGGCCTTGTTGTCGGCGCCCTTGCCGGTACCGCCGCGACCGACCAGCGGCGAGGTGTTGGTGCCGATCGTCATCGAGATCGCCGGCTCGTCGACCGTGATCAGCGGCAGCGGGATCGGGTTCTCCGGGTCGGCCAGGGTCTCGCCGATCATGATGTCCGAGATACCGGCGACGGCGCAGATGTCACCGGGGCCGGCCTTCTCGGCGGGCTTGCGGGTGAGCGCCTCGGTCATCAGCAGCTCGGTGATGCGCACGTTGGACATCGTGCCGTCACGCTTGATCCACGTGACGGTCTGGCCCTTGCGCAGCTCGCCCTGCTCGACGCGGAGCAGCGCGATACGGCCGAGGAAGTTGTCGGCGTCCAGGTTGGTGACGTGCGCCTGGAGGGGGGCCTCCGCGTCGAACTCCGGGGCCGGGACGTGGGAGAGGATCGTGGAGAAGAACGGCTCCAGGCTGTCGCTGTCGGCCGGGACGGTGCCGTCCTCCGGCTTGGTCAGCGAGGCCACACCGTCACGCGCACACGCGTAGACGATCGGGAACTCGATCTGGTCCTCGTCGGCGTCCAGGTCGAGGAAGAGGTCGTAGGTCTCGTTGACCACCTCGTCGATCCGGGAGTCCGGGCGGTCCGTCTTGTTGATGCACAGGATGACGGGCAGGCGCTGCTGGAGGGCCTTGCGCAGCACGAACCGGGTCTGCGGCAGCGGGCCCTCGGAGGCGTCGACCAGCAGGACCACCGCGTCCACCATCGACAGACCGCGCTCGACCTCGCCACCGAAGTCGGCGTGACCCGGGGTGTCGATGATGTTGATGGTGATGACGTCGCCGCCATCCTTCGGGTGGTACTTCACGGCCGTGTTCTTGGCCAGGATCGTGATGCCCTTCTCACGCTCCAGGTCGTTCGAGTCCATCATTCGGTCGTCGAGCGACTCGGCGGCGTGCGCGGCGAAGGCACCGGCCTGCTTCAGCATGGCGTCGACGAGGGTCGTCTTGCCGTGGTCGACGTGGGCGACGATGGCGACGTTGCGGATGTCGTGGCGCGTGGCCATGAAGGCGTACTCCTGGAGTGTGAGGAAGGCCGACGCGTACGTCTGTGTTACGCGGACCCTGCCGGGCTGGACACGCCACGGCCTCACCCCATGGTACGGGGCCTCGGCCGCGGCGGCTCGCCCGGGCCGTCGGCTCAGGCGTCCCGCACTGCCGGGGAGCCCGCCGCACAGGAGTGCCGGGCCGCCTGGCGAGCGAGGCCGTCGCGGGCGACGTTCACCTGGCAGTCGAGGATGCCGGTCAGGTCGACCGTCCAGTTGCGTGCATGGCCCGTGGTGGTGCCGCCGTCGGCGCAGGAGTAGCGGAAGTCACCTTCCTCCATCCGCACTCCGGCGTACTGCACGAAGTGCCCGGCTCCGTCGATCCGGCTGGTGCGGCCGACCGGTGCCGGGGCCTTGGCGTGCACATCCGTGAAGGCGTACGTCGTGCCGTCGTCGTCCTCCGCAAGCGTGCGCGCGTCGGAGTCGATCGCGCCGATCCTCTTGCCCAGCGAGAAGAGGACCTCGGCGGCGGAGACGGCCGGTCCCGCGCCGCGCACCGAGGGCCGCGGGCTGGACACGCGCCGCATGCCGTGCCGCAGCGGCCCGCCGCCGACGCCCAGCACCTCCACGTCGGAGACGCCGGTCAGCTCGTCCGTGTGCCTGATACCGGACCAGGTGAAGCTGCCGTCGGCACAGGCCCTCACCGGTGCCTTCGCCTCATGGTGTCCGCTCGCGCCGCCGGTGCAGGCCGTGAGCCCGGCGAACAACACCGCCGCGGCCAGACCCGCCGTGCCACTACCGCGTGCGACACCACGCATGCCCCGCCCCCGTCCGCCCCGCGCACGGACGCCCGGCGCCCGCACCATGATCGATACCGACCTCATGG
>NZ_JBFBBE010000055.1:0-60695 GCF_040682555.1 Streptomyces sp. NPDC051172 | reverse complement strand
GTCTCCCAGTCCTTGAGCTCTGTCTCGCGGCTGATCGGTCATGACGCGTTCGGTCGCTGGCCGAGCCAGAAGGCGGCGACGGAGGGCTGGTCGATGCCGGCGGTGGAGCCGTCGTGGGGCAGGAACTCGGTCGGGGCGATGTAGCCGTCGCCCGGGTCGAGGCGGATCCGGAGACAGCGCAGCGGGTGTCCTGCGGCGACGTACTGCCGTACGTCCTCGGTGTGGGGGTGGTGCCGGTCCGGGTCGGTGTGGAGCGTGCGGCAGATCTGCTGGATGTCGTGGTCGCCGATGAGCAGGTAGCGCGGGCCGGGGCCCAGATTGAGGCAGAGCCGTCGGCGGCCCTGGTGGCGTTGGGTGTATGGCAGCCGGTCGAAGTTGTCGACGTACAGGCCGATCCGGCGACCGGTGGCGGAGTCCTCTGTGGTGGTGGCCCAGTTGCCGGGGCTGGCCGTGCAGCCCAGCAGCTTGGTGGGCCACCAGCCGTCGAGGGGGTCGAGGCGGGCGGCGGCTTCGAGCCGGCCCGCCAGGTCGGCCTGGTCGAAGTCCGGCAGAGGGCGGCGTACGAGCTCGATTCGGACGCTGTCCGGCGTCGAGTCATCGGCATGATGCTGCTCGGCGTCGGCGGCGGTGATCGATTTCCAGTTCTCGTCGGGGACGATGGCGCCGTCGTCGTAACCGGACTCGCTGGCGGTCTGCCGGACCGATGCGATGTCGCACCGGCCGCGCAGGTCGTCGAAGGAGTGGAATAAGAGCTGTGGGCCCATGGCCGTGCCTCCCCAGGGCAGGTGCGGGGCTACTTGTCGTCGAGGTCTTCACCGAAGGTGACGTCCAGCTCGGCGGCGAGGGCCTCGGCGAGCTGGAGTGTCTGGGCGTGGTCGATGACGATCTGCTTGAGCGAGGCCAGGCCGCGGAGCTGGGAGATGTCGTTACCCCGAAGGTCCAGGCCGCGGTTCTTCCCGCCGTCGAACTCGGTCAGCCGTAGATCGCAGTCATCGATCAGGGCGGCGCCGAGGTCCTCCGTGACCCCGTTCGACGACTTCGACGACGCCATCAAGATCGCGAACGACACCTTGTACGGTCTGGGGGCGGGCGTCTGGACTCGGGACACCAACACGGCCTATCGTGCGGGCCGTTCCATCCAGGCGGGCCGTGTCTGGACCAACTGCTACCACGCGTACCCGGCCCACGCCGCGTTCGGTGGTTACAAGGGTTCGGGCATCGGCCGCGAGACCCACAAGATGATGCTGGACCACTACCAGCAGACGAAGAACATTCTTTGTTCATACAGCCCTCAGAAACTCGGCTTCTTCTAGAGCCTGCAGTCGGGTTGCCTGGAGGGATCGTGGGGCTCCAGGCAACCCACCGTGCATGGCACCTACCGTAATCGAATGATCTCTTGCAGCTACCTGACGGCATCCGAGGGAATTCCCGCCGGACCATTCGCGGACCAAAGAACGTCGAACCGTCAGCCGAGACCACGAAGAGGACAGCTCGGAAGGGGCCGGGCAAGGAGGACGTGCGAGGAGGACCGCCCCAAGCTCCTGACGCGAGCAAGGCCGTTGTCAGTGCCGCGTGCGACCCCCAGCCCGTATGCGGGTACTTCAGGGGAGGCCGGGTGGCGACGGGACGTCCGCGGAAGGATTCACGCGATCCGGTGCTGATCATGCGGGATGCCGGGCTCGAACCACTGGAGCCGTATCCCGGGGCGACACCCCCTTGGCGTTGCCGGCACGTGCCGTGCGGTCGGGAGGTCAAGCCGCGCCACTGGTACAGCAAACGCGGAGGGGGACCGTACCGATGGTGCGCGCCGAACGCGCCGGTCGATCCGGACCAGGCCGCCGCCGCTCATGAGGTCGGCGGCTCTGGAACCGTTGGAGCCCTGTCCCGGGACCGACATCCCCTGGCAGTGCCGCTGCACAACCTGCGGCACGATCGGGACACCCACTCATGGGTCGGTCAAGGCGGACAAGGGGGCTGCGGCCCGGCGGGCGCAAGAACGCCGGGCAGGGCATCAGCCGGGCATGGTCGCGTCGCCGCGAACTGCCCCGCACGGACGGCGACCGGGCCGCGATTGAGGCGAAGAACTTCGACGTCGAGCCGCTGGAGTCCTACCCGGGACCGAGCGGGCTGTGGCACTGCCGCCACCTCGCGTGCGGCCGAGACGTCGAGATCACGTCGGGCAACCTCAGGCGCGCCTTCGGGCATGCCCGTACTGCACTCGGTTCGGATTCACACCCCGCTGTGGAATCCCAGAGCCAGGGTGCCGCCACGTTCCAAGTGCCGTGCTCGGAACTACGTCTTCGCACTCACCCCACCGCGTCATGCATCAACTGACCAGGACGGGGGTGCCGGCCGGGCCTCGCGTCGTCCACTACGGTGGCCCTCGACATCGTCAGTCGAGTGAACGCCGCTGCCAGTAGGTGAACCGCTCCACCGGATCACCGTCCATGCCCCATGGCCAGGGAGTGACGATCCCGTCGATCTTGAGGAACACCGGTGCCGCGTCGTCTGCACGGTCGGCCTTGACGAGCGCATAGGCAAGGAGGTTGAGGTCGGCGAGGGCGACCGCCGTCCCCAGGAAGTCCGGCGACAACAGGTCCCGTAGGGCACGGTCCAGGACCCGCGCCGCCTGGGGCTGTGTCCAGAACCGGGCTGCTTCCAGGCCCGACAACGCTCCGCCGGCGGCAACACGTCTGTGGTAGTCCCTCACGCTGGTGAGCAGAGGCAGGGCTGCCGCGGGAGCTCCTGGCGGCATCACCGCCTGCACGCTGTCGACGAAGTCGAGGAGTTCCGCGAGGGAGCCCTGTTCCTCCGGGGACAGATAGCCCAGCACTTGAAGGCAGGCTTCCCGGTTCCAGGCGTCGCGCTTACGGATCTCCTCCCAGACAGGGAGTATGGCCTCACGCGGTCGCCCGTGAAGGCGCAGCAGTCCGAGTCTGATCACCCAGGGGATCGGGTCGTACGGCGACAGTTGGGCCGCACGGCGGCACAGGTTCAGGGTTTTTTCGGGGTCGATGGCCGCGCCGCCGGTCGACCAGTCGGGATCGGCGGCCGCGCGGCGCAGGCGGCTCCACTGGGACCAGGCGCGCAGAACCGTTGCGTCGGGATTCTCCGGCTGTAGTTCATGCCAGTGGCGGGCCAGCGAGAAAGCCACGTCGGCGAGCACGCCCACACGGTGTGCTCGCCGGTCCCAGTCCGTGCCGGTCTGCCGCAGAACCTGCTGCGCCGCCGTGATCTCCGTGTCCGCCCGGCCGACGGTCCGCGCCGCCGCGAGCCGGGTGCGGACGTTGCCGAGTGGCAGGTCGTCCAGCTCCGGTGCCAGCCGTGGCCGGCGGACGCCGCGCCTGCGTATCCTCAACGTGTCCCCCTGCGAGCACCCTGGTTCCTCTGTCTTCTGGTTGCGTCTTCCACCGGCCGATACCGGGCCGCGAGGGGATCATCCCTTGCGGCGGGTCACCTCTTCCATCAGCTGCGGTGCGACGGCGAACAGGTCGCCTACGACGGCCAAGTCGGCGATGTTGAAGATGGGCGCCTCGGGGTCCTTGTTGACGGCGATGATGGTCTTCGAGGTCTGCATCCCCGCCAGGTGCTGAATCGCACCGGAGATGCCCAGGGCGATGTACAGCTGAGGGGACACCGAGGTTCCGGTCTGTCCGACCTGGTACTGATGCGGGTAGTAGCCTGCGTCGACTGCCGCGCGTGAGGCGCCGACGGCGCCTCCGAGGGCGTCCGCAAGTTGCTCGACGACCTTGAATCCCTCCGGCCCGGCCACGCCCCGGCCACCGGAGACGACGACGGACGCCTCTGCGAGCGCCGGGCGGTCGCCTGCCGGGGCCGGGCGCCGCTCGATGACGCGGGCAGAGCCGGCCGAGTCCACCGGCGAGAGGGCGAGGGGCTGTTCGACGGCCTCTGCCCTCTGTTCCTCGGGCTCGAAGGCGCCCGGTCGTACGGAGATGACCGGCGTGCCGTGGGTGGCTCGTGAGGTCACGGTGTACGAGCCTCCGCAGACGATGTGAGTGGCCGTGCCCGAGGCGTCGAGGTCCACGGCGTCGAGGAGCAGTCCGGCGTCGAGGCGGACTGCGAGGCGCGCGGCTACTTCGTTGCCCTCGACGGTGGCGGGGACGAGGACTGCCGCCGGGGAGGCTTCGCGGGCGGCGAGTTCGAGGGCGCCCACCTTCGGGGTGACGAGGTAGTCGTCGGCGTCGGACGACTCCACGGCGTAGATCCTGGTGGCTCCGTGGCGCGCCAGCTCCTCCTTGAGCTGCGCGGACGGTCCGGTGGCACTCACCACGACGGCAGCGGGTTCACCCAACCGCCGTGCAGCGGCGAGCAGTTCGAGGGTGATTTTCTTCGCGCGGCCCTCGGCGTGGTCGGCGAGGACGAGGACTTGGGGCATTCTTCTGGTCCTTGCGGGGTGTGGTGTCGGCTGTGCCTCAGAGGAGCTTCTGGGCCATCAGGTTTTCTGCGATCTGTGTTCCGGCCGAGCCGTCGTCGTTGATCCGCGTTCCGGCGGCTCGCGGTGGTCGCGGGACGGCTTGTACCACCTGCGAACGCGCGGTGACGAAGCTCTGGGAGCCGGCGGCCGGGAACAGCTCGTCCAGGTCGAGGGTGCGGATCGGCTTCTTCTTGGCGGCCATGATCCCTTTGAAGGAGGGGTAACGAGGCTCGTTGATCTTCTCGGTGACGCTGACCAGGGAGGGCAACGGCGCCTGGAGCGTCTCCTCGCCGTCCTCGGTGACGCGCTCGGCCCGCACCTGCCCGTCACCGATCTTCAGTTCGCGTACCTGGGTAAGCTGAGGCAGACCGAGCAGATCGGCGACGGCTGCCGGTACGGCGCCGGCGCGTCCGTCCGTGGCCGCGTTGCCCGCCAGTACCAGGTCGACGTCCTCGACGGTCCGGACAGCTGCGGCGAGCACGCGTGCGGTGGTCGGTACATCGGAGCCGAGCAGCGCCTCGTCGCAGACGTGGATGCCGGCGTCGGCCCCCATGGCAAGAGCCTTGCGCAGGGCGTCGGCGGCCGGGGCGGGGCCCATCGTCACGACCGTGACATGGGCGCCAGTGGTTTCCTTCAGCCGCAGGGCTTCTTCGACGGCGCGCTCATTGATCTCGTCCAGGACGGGATCCAGGGACTCTCGATCGAGCGTGATGTGGCCGTACTCCCCTTCCGTGAGGGTGCGTTCGGCGCTGGTGTCGGGGACCTGCTTGACGAGGACGACGATGTTCATGGGGGGTTCTTCTCTCGGCGGAGCTCAGCGGGAGTAGTCGTGGAAGCCGCGGCCGGTCTTCTTGCCGAGGAGCCCGGCGTCGACCATGCGCAGCAGGAGGGGCGGTGGGGAGTGCAGGGGCTCCTTGAACTCCTCGTACATGGAGTCGGCGATGGCCTTGAGCGTGTCGAGGCCGATGAGGTCGGCCAGCCGCAGGGGGCCCATGGGGTGGGCGCAGCCGAGGACCATGCCGTTGTCGATGTCGGCGGCGGAGGCGAAGCCGGATTCGAGCATGCGGATGGCGGAGAGCAGGTACGGCACGAGCAGCGCGTTGACGACGAACCCGGCCCGGTCCTGGGAACCGATGACCTGCTTGCCGAGCACGCCGGTGACGAACTCCTCGGTACGGGCGCGGGTCTGGCTGCTCGTCAGCAGGGAGGGCACCAGTTCCACGAGGCCGAGGACCGGTACGGGGTTGAAGAAGTGGATACCGATGACCTGGCCGGGCCGGTCGGTGGCCATCCCGAGTTTCATGATGGGGATGGAGGAGGTGTTGGAGGCGAGGATCGCGCTCGGGCTGGTGACGACTTTGTCGAGGGTGGTGAACACCTCGGTCTTGATCTGCTCGTCCTCCGCGACCGCCTCGATCACGAGGTCGCGGTCGGCCATGTCCGCGAGGTCGGTGGTGAAGTGGATGCGTCCGAGTGCGGCGTCGCGGTCGGCTTCGGTGAGCTTGTTGCTGCGCAGACCGCGGTCGAGGGAGGCGACGACTCTTCGGCGTCCTGCGTGCGCGGATTCGGGTCCCGTCTCCCTGACGAGGACGTCGAGGCCGGAGCGTGCGCAGATCTCCGCGATGCCGCTGCCCATGAGTCCGGCTCCGACGACGCCCACGCGGCGGACGTCCTCGTGAGTGACGCCGTACGCGGCGGACTGGCGCCGGGGCGACGGTGGTGGGGTGGATGGTGCCGATGGGGCCATGGAATCTCACTCCCTGACGGGAACAGAAAGAAGCAACGGACAGGGTCGGGCCCGGTTCCGGACGCGGGAAGGCCGCTTGCCGCGTCCGGAACCGGTGTGTGGGGCCGCGTCAGCGGTAGGCCGCGTGGCCGGTGAGGGCCTGGCCGACGACGAGGGTGTGCATCTCGCTGGTGCCTTCGTAGGTGAGCACCGACTCCAGATTGTTGGCGTGGCGCAGCGGCGAGTACTCCAGGGAGATGCCGTTGGCGCCGAGGATGGTGCGGCACTCGCGGGCGATGGCGATCGCTTCGCGGACGTTGTTGAGCTTGCCGACGCTGATCTGCTCGGGGCGGATGCGGTGCTGGTCCTTGAGCCGGCCCAGGTGCACGGCGAGCAGCGCGGCGTTGCCCACGGAGACGCTCATGTCGGCAAGCTTCTTCTGGGTGAGCTGGAAGGCACTGATGGGCTTGTCGAACTGCACCCGGGAGTCGCCGTACTCGATGGCCGCCTGCAGGGAGTCGCGGGCCGCGCCGACCGCGCCGAACAGGATGCCGAAGCGGGCCTCGTTCAGGCAGGACAGCGGCCCGCGCAGGCCCTGGGCGTGGGGCAGTCGGGCCGCGTCGGGCAGCCGGACGTTGTCGAAGTACAGCTCGGAGGTGATGGACGCGCGCAGCGACATCTTCTGCTTGATGTCCTGGGTGGTGAATCCGGGCGTGCCGCGCGGCACGAGGAAGCCGCGCACGCCGTCCTCGGTCTGCGCCCAGACGGTGGCCACATCGGCGATGCCGCCGTTGGTGATCCACATCTTGGAGCCGTTCAGGATCCAGTCGTCGCCGTCGCGGACGGCCCGGGTGCGCATACCGGAGGGGTTGCTGCCGAAGTCGGGTTCGGTCAGGCCGAAGCAGCCGATGGCCTCACCGGCGGCGAGGCGCGGCAGCCACTCCTGCTTCTGTTCCTCCGATCCCCACTTCCAGATGGAGAACATCGACAGCGAGCCCTGAACGGAGACGAAGCTGCGGAAGCCCGAGTCCGCCGCCTCCAGTTCCAGACAGGCCAGCCCGTAGGAGACGGCGTTGGTGCCCGCGCAGCCGTAGCCGTCCAGGTGCATGCCGAGTACGCCCAGCTTGCCGAGTTCGGGGGCGAGTTCGCGTGCGAAGTGGGCGTTCTCGAACCATTCGCCGATGTGCGGGCGGACCCGGTCGGCGAGGAACTTGGCGACGGTGGCCTGGATCTCGCGCTCCTCGTCGCTGAGGACGAAGGAGAGGTCGATGAGGTCGAGGGGGTCCTTCATCGCTTTGGCGCTGCTCATCATGTGCTCCTGGAGAGGGGTGATCGGGGCGGGAGAGGGGATGCGGCGGGCGGTCAGGCGTCCAGCCAGGCACTGAGATCGTCGGTGTGCTCGCCGAGGCGGGGCGGGCGGCGTTCGTAGCGGGGCGGGGTGTGGGAGAGGCCGATCGGGTTGGTGACCAGGTCCAGGGGGGAGCCGTCCGGCCCGGTGACCGTGGCGCGCGGGCTCAGGCCGAGCGTGTCGGCCAGGTCGAACGCCTGCGCGAGGTCGTTCACCGGTCCGCAGGGCACGCCGAGCGGCGTGAGGCGGTCGAACCATTCCGCTGCGGTCCGCGCCGACAGCAACCTGCCCAACCGCTCCGCGAGTTCGTCGACGTGTGCCACCCGGTCGGTGTTGGTCGCGAAGCGGGGGTCGCCGGCCAGATCCGGGCTGTCGAGCCCTTGGCACAGGGCACGGAACTGCCGGTCGTTGCCGACGGCGACGACCAGCGGCCGGTCCTGCGTCGGGAAGACCTCGTACGGTGCGATCGAGGGGTGCCGGTTGCCCAGGATGCCCGGCACCGCGCCGGCCAGGGTGTAGCCGGCGGCCTGGTTGACCAGGCTGGACAGCAGGCAGGAGAGGAGGTTGACCTGGACGTGCTGCCCTTCTCCCGCGGCCTCACGGTGCCGCAGCGCGGCCAGCACTCCGATGGACGCGTGCAGCCCGGTCAGGACGTCCACCAGGGCCACGCCCGTCTTCACGGGCTGACCGGGGGCCGACCCGGTGACGCTCATCAGGCCGCCGACCGCCTGGATCAGCAGGTCGTAACCGGGCAGGGCGGCCCCGGCCCCGGCGCCGAAGCCGGTGATCGAGCAGTAGACCAGCTGCGGGTTGAGTTCACGCGCCCGGTCGTAACCGAGCCCGTACTTGGCCATGGTGCCCGGCCGGAAGTTCTCGAACAGGACGTCGGCCCGGCGTACCAGCTCCCGCGCCCTGCGCAGGTCCCGCTCGTCGCGCAGGTCGAGCGCGAGCGAGCGCTTGTTGCGGTTGACCGAGAGGTAGTACGTGGCTTCGCCCTGGGCGTGGGGCGGTCCCCAGGCCCGTGTGTCGTCCCCGGTGACCGGCTGCTCGACCTTGATCACGTCGGCCCCGAGGTCGGCCAGCAGCATCGTGGCGTACGGGGCGGCCAGGACGCGCCCGAAATCGGCGACGAGCACGCCGGAGAGGGGGCCGCCGGATGCCGCGCTCACCGGTCGCGCCTCTCCGACGGGCGGACGTACACCGTCTTGGTCCGGGTGAAGAACTCGCGGGCCGCGCGGCCCTGCTCCTTGGGGCCGTACGCGCTCTGCTTGGCACCGCCGAAGGGGACGTGCGGGTCGGCCCCCGCGGTCTCGGAGTTGATGTGGAGCACGCCCACGTCGACCTGCTCCGTGGCGGCGGCCACGGCCCGCAGGTCATCGGTGAAGACGGCCGCGGAGAGGCCGAACTCGCTGTCGTCGGCCAGGGCGAACGCCTCCTCGACGTCGCGGGCCCGGCGCACGGACAGCACGGGGCCGAACAGCTCCTGTCGCCACAGCGGGTCGTCCCCGGCGAGTTCGACGACGGTGGGCTGCAGGAACGCGCCCGTCATACGGTCGTCGTCGTACGGGCGCCCGCCCGCGAGACACTCCACCCCAGGGCGCTCCGTCCCCGCGTTCACCGACGACTGGATCTCGTCCCGGGCCTGGAGCGAGACCACGGGCCCCATCTCCGTACCCTCTTCCAACGGGTCACCGACACGCAGGGCCGACGCCCGCTTGGTCAGCAGGGCCAGGAACTCGTCGGCGATCGGCTCCGCCACGACGAGCCGCGAGGTGGCGGTGCACTTCTGGCCCGTGGAGCGGAAGGCGCCGGCGAACACCTCGCCGGCCGCGAGTTCCAGATCGGCGTCGGCGAGAACGACGGCCGCGTTCTTGCCGCCCATCTCCGTCTGAACGGGCCGGGCCAGCCGGCCGCACGCGGCGATCAGGTTCCGGCCGACGGACGTCGACCCGGTGAACGTCACCGCGTCCACTCCCGGATGCTCGACCAGTCGGCCCCCCAGTGCGCCGCCGCCGATCAGAAGCGACAGCACTCCCTCGGGCAGTCCAGCCTCGACGAGGGCCTCGGCCAGCCGTACGGCCAGCAGCGGGACCAGGCTCGCGGGTTTCCAGACCACCGTGTTGCCGTAGCTGAGGGCGGGGGCGATCTTCCAGGCCGGGATCGCGATGGGGAAGTTGAAGGGAGTGACCACGGCGACGACGCCCACCGGGCGGTGGATCACGTGGATCTGCTCGCCGGGCCGTGGTGAGGCGAAGACCTCGCCGACCGGGCGGGACGCCTCGCTCGCGTAGTAGCGGAAGATCTCCGCGGCGCGCCGTACCTCGCCGACGCCCTCGGCCCTGGTCTTGCCCTCCTCCCACGACAGTTCCGCGCCCCAGACCTCGGCGTTCGCGTCGAGGACGTCGGCGGCCCGGTCCAGGATCCGGCCCCGTACGTGGTGAGGCGTCGCCGCCCAGCGGGGGAAGACATCGCGGGCGGCGGTGACGGCCTGGTCGAGATCGCGGTCCTGGGCGAGCCGGCCGGCGGCCACGGTCTCGCGGGGTCGCGTGGGACTGACGTCGAGCAGTTCGTCGCCGTCGCCGGTTCGCCACTGTCCCGCGACCAGGTGGCGCAGCGACCGGGCGGACCGGTCGATTCCACCTGCCGTCGCGCTGCTGGCTGCGCTGTGTCGCATCGGCCTTCCTTTCAAACGGTCCTACGCGTCGAATCAAACGGCCCTACGCGTCGAAACGGGCGTACGCGTCACGCGTCCGAACGCGCCACGTCGGCTCCTCGGGGTCGTGAGGCCGCCATTCTTGGGACCGGACGGGCGATACCGCACTCGACGAGATGTCCTGCACTCCGCAGGAAGAGCACGCCGATCCGTCCATGGCCGACCGCGCACGGCGGTGCTTGGCTCATCGCTCCCAGCCCCTTCACATCCCGGAGGATGTTCCATGCCCGGTGCTTCCCGCCCGGTCGGCGGTCCCGACCTCGCACAGGTTCGGCGGGTCGTGAGCGAAATCCCCGGCCCACGCTCCCGTGAGCTGCTGGCCCGCCAGCGCGGCCTGGTGCCGGCCGGCGTCGGCGCCGTTCTGCCCGTGTTCGTGGAGGCCGCCGGAGGCGGGGTGATCATCGACGCCGACGGCAACTCCTTCATCGACTTCGGCAGCGGCATCGCGGTCACCACGGTGGGCAACTCCGCCCCGGCGGTGGCGGAGCGCGCGGCCGCGCAGCTGCGCCGTTTCACCCACACCTGCTTCCTGGTCAACCCCTACGAGTCCTACCTGGACGTCTGCGAGAAGCTGAACGAGCTGGCGCCGATCCCGGGTGAGAAGCGCACGATCCTGGTGAACTCCGGGGCGGAGGCCGTGGAGAACGCCGTCAAGATCGCCCGGGCCGCCACCGGACGCCCCGGCATCGTCGTCTTCGACCACGGCTTCCACGGACGCACGCTGCTCACCATGAGCCTCACCGCGAAGAACAAGCCCTACAAGCAGGGCTTCGGCCCGTTCGCCCCCGAGGTGCACCGGGCGCCGATGGCCTACCCGTACCGCTGGCCCGGTGGCTCCGAACGCTGCACCGAGGAGGCCGCGTCCGCCCTCGCCGACCTGCTGGACCGGCAGGTCGGCGCCGACAACGTGGCCGCGGTGCTGATCGAGCCGATCCAGGGCGAGGGCGGCTTCATCGTCCCGGCGCCCGGCTTCCTCGGGCGCGTCGCCGAGATCTGCCGCAGCCGGGGCATCCTGCTGATCGTGGACGAGATCCAGGCCGGCATCGCCCGCACCGGCCGGATGTTCGCCTGCGAGCACGAGGGCGTCCAGCCCGACCTGATCACCACCGCCAAGGGGCTCGCCGGCGGGCTGCCGCTGGGCGCCGTGACCGGCCGCGCCGAGCTGATGGACGCCGTCCCGGCGGGCGGACTCGGCGGCACGTTCAGCGGCAGCCCGGTGGCCTGCGAGGCAGCGCTCGGCGTGTTCGACGAGATCGAAGCGGGCGACCTGCTGGAGCGTGCTCGGGAGATCGGCGACACCATGCTCGAGTTCCTCGGCGATCTCAGCGACCGGTATCCGGTGATCGGAGACGTCCGGGGACGGGGCGCCATGATCGCCATCGAACTGGTGGAACAGGACGGTGACCGGGTGCCCGCTCCCGACCTCGCCGCCCGCATCGCCAGGCGCTGCCACGCGGACGGACTGCTGGTCCTGACCGCGGGCAGCTACGGCAACGTCATGCGGTTCCTGCCTCCGCTGTCGATCTCGGACGCCCTTCTGGAAGAAGGGCTGACCATTCTGGGCGAGGCGATCGCCAGGGAAGCCACCTGCGCCGCCTGAGCCGGTCCGGCCGCCGCCCCTGACATGCGTGAGCCGCTACGAACGCGACCCCCCGCAGCAGCACGGCATCGAACAGCCAAGGCTTCCGCTCCAAGCCGGCGGCTGCATATCCCGTCCCCTCTCCCCTTCTCGCCGTGGAAAGAAGCCATGAAGAAGAAGCTCTCCTACGCCGCCATCACCGTGACGGTTGCAGCGCTGGCGCTCACAGCGTGCAGTTCCCCGACCGACGCCGACACCTCCAAGGGCAGTGCCTCCTCCGGTTTCGGGGACTGCAAGGTCACAGGCAAGCCCGGCAGCATCAAGCTCAGAACCCAGAAGCCCGACACCCTGACGGTGTCCACTGTCCTGCCGAATCCGGGGTGGTGGAACGGGATGAGCCCGGAATCGGTGAAGAGCGGCTTCGAGTACTGCCTGGCGGCGGACATCGCCCACCGAGCGGGCCTCAAGTCCGTCCGGTTGAAGAACCTCGCCTGGGACCAGTACATCTCCGGCACGGCCACCGGCTACGACATCGGGATGGCGTCCACGACGATCACCGACGAGCGCAAGAAGGTGTTCGACTTCTCCCGCCAGTACTTCTCGTCGAACCTGGGCGTCGCGACCAAGAAGGACTCGAAGATCACCGCGGACGACATCCGCGACGCGAAGATCGGAGTGCTTCAGGGCAACATCGGCGCCCAATGGGTGGCCGACGTGCTCAAGCCGACCAGAGCCGCCGCCACGTTCCAGAGTCAGGCCGACATGTTCACGGCACTGAACGCGGGACAGGTCGACGCCGTCGTCACCGACACGACACTTGCCCTGACGAGCGTGAAGGCATCGGCGGGAGCGCTGACCGTCCGAGGCCAGTTCGCCCTGAACCAGGGCTACGGCATTGTGATGCCGCTTCACTCGAAGAACACGACCGCGGTGGACAAGGCCGTGGGCCAGATGGCCTCGGACGGCACGCTCAAGGCGCTGGCCGCCGAGTTCCTGGAGCCGACGTTCGGTGTCAACCCGAACTCCGTCCCGGTCTGGAGCCTCAAGTGACCTCAGTGAGTGCATCGCCGGCAATCGAAGCGTCCAAGCTCAGCCCACCACCGAAAAGCCGGGTGCTCGCGGTCACAGCTGCCGTGTTCGCGCTCGCTCTGCTGCTGTTCATGGCCGCGCTCGGCAGCTCCGCCATGAACAGCAGCGAGCCTGGAACCACACCCCGCACGATCGGCTGGCTGCTGAGCACCGCCGGCGTGCTGGTCTCGGCGGTCGTGTTGTGGATCGCGGTCCGCGCACTGCGCGGGTCCCTGCGTGCCTCCCGAGAGGCAGGCCTGGGAAAGGTCCTCGATGCCCGGACCACCGCGGCGGCATCGATCCAGGACGCACTGTTCACGCTCGGACTCGGACTCACGGTCCTTCTGATCCTCCTCGGTGCGCTCATGCTCACCGTCGACGACGGAATCATCCAGAAGACCTTCCTGCGCTGGGACCTCATGGCCGAGAGCGCCAAGGACGTCGTCGCGGCGTTCGGTCTCAACGTGTGGATCGCGGTCATGGCCGAAGTCCTCGTCCTGGTCCTCGGCCTGCTGCTCGCCGTCGCCCGGCTGGTCCCGGGCCGAGCGGGGCGCCCCGTTCGTGCCCTCGCCATCGCGTACATCGACGGGATGCGGGCGGTGCCGGCGATCATCATCATCTACCTCATCGGATTCGGGCTGCCGCTGCTGAACCTTCCCTTGCTCTCCGGCCTGTCTCCCGAGTGGTTCGCCATCATCGCCCTGACCCTCACCTACAGCGCCTACACGGCCGAGATCTACCGTGCGGGCATCGAAGTGATCCATCCGTCCCAGTGGTCGGCTTCTCGTTCACTCGGGTTCTCCTACGCGAAGACGCTCCGCTTCGTCATCCTGCCCCAGGCGGTCCGCGGGGTGATCCCACCTCTGCTCAGCGCCTTCATAGCCCTGCAGAAGGACACGTCCCTCGTGAACATCATCGGCACGATGGACGCCTTCAACCAGGCGAAGTTCTACTCCTCGGCCAGCTTCAACCTCTCCTCCGTGACGGTGGTCGCCGTCCTGTTCATCATCATCACGATCCCGCAGACACGCTTCGTCGACTGGATGCTCGCACGAGGTATGTCCCGCCGCGGCCGCGCAGGAGGCAAGTGATGTCCTTCATCGAACTCGTCGGACTGCACAAGAGCTATGGCCGGCACACGGTGCTCCAAGGCATCGACCTGCAGGTCCAGCGCCACCAGGTGGTCACGCTGATCGGCGCCTCCGGCTCGGGAAAGTCCACCCTGCTGCGGTGCCTGAACGCCCTCGAACCCATCGACGCCGGCGAGATCCGCCTCGACGGAGACGTCGTCAGCGGACCGGGAGTGGACGTCAACCGCCTCCGGCGCAGGGTCGGCATGGTGTTCCAGTCCTTCAACCTGTTCCCGCACATGACGGTGCTGGACAACATCGCTCTCGGGCCGATCAGGCTCCTCGGTGCGGAACCGAGGACCGCGCGGGACCGTGCCCGGTCGCTGCTCGAGAGGGTGAACCTGGCCCACCGCGCCGACTACTACCCTGACCAGCTGTCCGGCGGCCAGCAGCAGCGCGTCGCGATCGTGCGCACCCTCGCGATGGATCCGGACGCGGTCCTCCTGGACGAGATCACATCGGCTCTCGATCCGGAACTCGTGGCAGAGGTCCTCAATATCGTCCGAGAGCTCGCCGCGGACGGCATGACCATGATGCTCGCCACGCACGAAATGCACTTCGCGCGCGAGGTATCAGACCTTGTCGTCTTCCTGGAGCAGGGGCAATTGCTGGAGCAGGGCCCACCGGAGCAGGTCTTCGGTGACCCCGTCGAGCCCCGGACCCGCGAGTTCCTTCGACAGATCGTCGAGGCAGGACGCCTCTAGAGAGGGGGTCATGAACCCCGAAGCCCCCGGCACGATTCTCGCGAACACGTCACGCTCTCTCCTCGGGCCGGGCGACGCGGAGCAGCCGTACCGGTCACACGCGCCCGCGCCCTCCCCGCCATGCCGACAACGCCAGCAGCAGCTCGGCCCGCACATGGGCCGAGTCCAGATCCGCACCGAGCAGGCTCTGGACCCGGTCCATTCGGCTGCGCAGAGTGTGACGGTGTATGCCTAGGGCCGTGGAGGACGCCTCCCACTGACCGTGGTGTTCCAGGAAGGTGCGCAGCGAGGCGACCAGGTCGGTGCCGTTGTCCGCGTCGTACGAGGCCAGCGGGCCGAGGCGTGACTCGGCCAGGGACTCCAGGAGCCTTCTCGTCTCGGGGACGCCGGTGAGCAGGTGACCGGCCAGCGACTCGAAGCCGACGACGTCCGCGCTCGCCCGGGCATGGGCGACCGAGGCGGCGTTCAGGGCCTCGGTCAGGGCCGCGCGGCCCGCGGTCACCTGGTGGACGGCGCTCAGGCCGGCCCAGGTGCGCGACCGCAGACGGGCTCGCGCGCCGTCCGTGACCGTCTGTGCCGTGATGCCGTGGCCGGCGGGCAGCAGCACGGCCGCGCAACCGTCGTGCACGCGCCCGAACAGGGGCAGGCCGCGCTCGGCCAGCTCCGCACCCACCGCCTGGAGCGCCTGTCGCGGGCTGCCGCCCCGCAGGGCGAGGACGCGGATGCCGTCGCGGACGGGGAAACCCGCGTCGGTGAGGTGGTCCAGGGCGGCAGCCGCCTCGACGGTCCCGTCGAGCAGCATCCTCAGAAGCATGGCGTTCACGCGGTTCTGCTCGTCACGCAGGCGCAGCGGCTTCTCCGCCTCCAGCGCGACCAGCGACGCGGCGTGGCCGAGCAGGAGGTGGTCGGCCGGCGTGAGCGTCCGGTCGGCGACCAACGCCAGACGGCCGTGGACGCGCGGCCCCACACGGACCTGCTGCAAGGCCACCACGCCGTCCGGGCCGGCGCTCACGGCGGACGCCGCCCCGTCCGGCGCACGGGCGCCCGTCAGGTCGTCGGCCTGGGGGATGCCGGTACCGGGCGGGTGCGCGGCGCGGGCCTTGCCCTCGTGGTCGAGGAAGACCACGCAGGCGCCGGTGGACACGGCCAGCTCCCGCACCACGGCCTGGGCCCCGCCGTGCAGTGCGGCCCGGGTCATGCGCGGCTGGATCCGTGACGCCTGGACGACACCCTCGTACTGCTGCTCGGCCAGGCGTTCCATCACCGCCTTGGTCACGGCCACGAAGGGCGTGGGCAGCGGCACCTCCAGCAGAACGAGCCCGGCCGCCTCGGCCGCCTCCGCCAGTTCCGCGGGCACCTGCTCGTGGGTCAGGCCGATACCGAACCCGACGGCGGCGACTCCGGCCCTGGCCAGGCGCTGTATGTAGTCGGCGCGCGCCGAGGGCGACGTGGGCAGCCGCAGCCCGGTCGTGAGCACCAGCTCGCCGCCGGCGAGCCACGGTGCCGGATCGGTGAGTTCGATGCTGTGCGCCCAGATCACTTCCCGGTGCAGCCCGCTGCGGCCCGCCACCAGCCTCAGGTGCAGTTCCTGGCGCCGCAGCAGCCAGGCGAGGGGGACTCCCATCCACTTCACCGTCCGACGCCGAGGGATTGACCTTTAAAACTGGAGTTTACTATATTTCATGGATCCGTACTGCCCAGGAGAGGTCTCTCATGCCCAGCTCCGCCACCCGAGACAGCTTTGCCGACCAGGCCCGGAAGATCTCACCGCCGTCCGACGCCTTCATCGGAGGCCGATTCGTGCCGGCCGTATCAGGGCGGCGGTTCTCCTGCCTCTCCCCCCGCGACGGAGCCCTTCTGGCCGAGGTGGCCGAGTGCGGGCCCGAGGACGTCGACCGTGCCGTGCGGGCCGCCCGTGAGGCGTTCGAGGCAGGCCCCTGGCCTCGTCTGTCCCCCCAGGGACGCCGCACGATCCTCCTGCGCTTCGCGCGCCTGATCGACGAGAACACCCACGAGTTGGCGTTGCTGGAATCGCTGGACATGGGCAAGCCGGTCATGGACGCGCTCCACGTCGACGTGCCGCTGACCGTGCGCTGTTTCGAGTTCTACGCCGAGGCCGTCGACAAGCTGTACGACGAGGTGGCGCCCACCGGCCACGACGTGGTGGCCACCATCACCCGGGAGCCGCTCGGAGTCGTCGGCGCCGTGGTCCCGTGGAACTTCCCCTTGATGCTGGCGGCATGGAAGATCGCCCCCGCGCTGGCAGCGGGCAACTGCGTCGTGCTCAAGCCCGCCGAACAGTCCCCGCTCACCGCCCTGCGGATCGCCGAACTCGCGCATGAGGCCGGATTCCCGCCGGGCGTCCTCAACGTCGTCCCCGGTTTCGGCCCGACGGCCGGAGCGGCGCTGGGACGCCACCCCGAGGTGGACCTCATCGCCTTCACCGGGTCCGGGCCGGTGGGCCGCCTGTTCCTGCGGTACGCCGCCGAGTCCAACCTGAAGCAGGTGGCGCTGGAGCTCGGCGGAAAGAGCCCGCAGCTCGTCTTCCCCGACGCGGACCTGGACCAGGCCGCACAGGCCGTGGCGGGCGGCGTCATGTTCAACCAGGGCGAGGTGTGCGCCGCCGGTTCACGGCTGCTGGTGCACGAGTCCATCCGTGAGGAGTTCGTGGCCAAGGTGGTCGAAGCCGCCAAGGCATGGACGGTCGGCGACCCGCTGGACCCCGCGACCCGGGTCGGCGCACTCGTCGAGGAGAAGCACCTTCAGCGGGTGCTCGGCCACGTGGAAGCCGCACACGCCGACGGCGCCAGGCTCCTGCTCGGGGGCAACCGGGCGCGGGTCTCCTCGGGCGGCTGGTACCTGGAGCCCACGGTCTTCGACGAGGTGCGTCCCGACGCCCGGCTGGCTCAGGAAGAGGTCTTCGGCCCGGTCCTGGCCGTCCTCGGCTTCCGCACCACCGAGGAGGCCGTGGCCCTCGCCAACGGCACGCGGTTCGGCCTGGCGGCCGCCGTGTGGACGCAGCACCTCACCACCGCCCACCAGGTGTCCCGCGCTCTGAAGGCGGGTTCGGTCTGGGTGAACAACTTCAACGACAGCGACATCACCACCCCCTTCGGCGGCTACAAGGAGTCCGGCAACGGACGCGACCGGTCCCTGCACGCGCTGGACAAGTACACCCAGCTGAAGACCACCTGGATTCAGCTCTGACCACCGGGGCGGACCATCGCCGTCTCTCTTCTTGTTCGCCGTCAGGAGGCATAGTGACCGGCTCCCGCCGTTGTGTCGTCGTCGTCCACGATCCGCAGGACAGCATCGGCGTCCTCCCGGACATCGCCGCCGAGCTGGACCTGGACCCCTTCGTGGTCTCGGTCGAGGACGCTCTGCCGGCCCCCAGCGAGGTCGACTGCGCGATCGTCCTGGGCTCGCCCGAGTCGGCGTACGACAGCCGCCTTCCCTGGCTCGCCCCGGAACAGCTCTGGCTCCGCGCGCTGGTCAGTGCCTCCATACCGGTGTTCGGGGTCTGCTTCGGGAGTCAGGCGCTGGCCCGGGCCCTCGGCGGCAGCGTCCATCGCAACCACACCCCCGAGATCGGCTGGACGCCGGTCGACACCGCGGACCCGGCGCTCCTCGCCCCGGGCCCCTGGCTGAACTTCCACTTCGACGCCTTCACCGTGCCCCCGCGCGCGACGGAGGTCGCTCGCACGGCGCTGGCCCCTCAGGCGTACGTCGAAGGCCGTTGCATGGGCGTCCAGTTCCACCCCGAGATCAGCGAGGAAATGTACGAGGGCTGGCAGCGCTACTGGCGTGGCTCCCCCTCGGGGGCGCGGATGCTCGCCGGTCTCGGCGACCTGCCGGAGCGCCTGCGGGCCGAGCTGCGGGAGCGGGGCGACCTGAACGCCAAGATGTGCGCGGAACTGCTCGGCGCCTTCCTGGAGCGCACCGCCACGGTCGGCGAGTAGCCTGCTGGGAGGGGGCGGAAGGCATGGGCAGGCCCCGATGACGACAATCCACAGCACAGGGCGGACAGGTGACGGCCTACCGGGCGGCGGCAACCCGTACAGCCCGCTGACGGCCGCCACCGCGGTGCTCGACCAGGACGGCAAGGTCATCGGCTGGACCGGTGCCGCGGAGGACCAGTACGGCTTCACCGCGGCGGAGGTCCTCGGACGTCCCTTCCACGAAGTTCTGGAGTACGCGCAGGACAGCTCACCGCCGACGCCCTTCCCGGACGGACATGCGCGGCGCGGCCGGTGCGAGAGCCGCACCCTCCGCCACCGCGACGGCCGGCCCGTACCCAGCATGGCGCACCTGAGTCCGATGAGCGCAGACAGCTCAGGTGCCGCCTGGCTGGTGGTTCTCGTTCCCACCGATCGCCTGCAGCGGTGGGCCACCGACCAGGCCATGCTGGGCGGACTGTTCGCCCAGTCGCCCGTCGCTCTGACGGTGTACGGTCCCGACACCCGCGTGGCGTGGGTGAATGACGCGCTGGAGGTGCAGTTCGGACTGCGGCCCGAGGACTGGGTCGGGCGCTACATCAAGGACGTACTGCCGCAGGGCGAGATCGTCACATCCGAACACCAGGGCCGCCCGCTCGAGGACGTCATCGCCCAGGTGTTCACCACCGGTGCCCCCGTGCTCAACCTGCACTATCGCAGCCCTACCGCCGCGGACCCCTCCCACCTGCGCGTCTGGTCGTGTTCGTACTTCCAGCTGCAGGACGCGGACGGGCGTCCGCTGGGCGTCTGCGAGTCGGCCTTCGACATCACCGACCGCTACGAGGCACGCCGCCGCCTGGCCCTCCTCGGTCGGGCCAGCACCATCGGCCGGAGCCTGGACGCCTCCCGGACGGCCGGGGAACTGGCGACGGTCGTCGTGCCCGAGTTCGCCGACGCGGTGAAGGTCGAACTCGCCGAGCACGTCCTGGCCGGAGAGGAACCGCCCTCCGCGTCGGCGGGTGAGCCCTACCCGCTGCGCTGTGTCGTGGAACGAACAGCCGACGGAAGTGCGGCCGTCAGGGGATACCCCTCGGAATCGGCCGAAGGACGACTGCGGCTCGTACTGCCCCTGCAGGTGGGGGGAGTTCCTCTGGGGCGGGTGACCCTGGCGCGGTTCGCCGCGCGCGACCCGTTCAGCGACGAGGACCACGCCCTGGCGATGGAGCTGGTGTCGCGTACGGCGGTGTGCGTGGACAACGCCCGCCGCTACGCCCGCGAACACGCCACCGCACTCACGCTCCAGCGCAATCTGCTGCCCGCCACACTGCCGGAGCGGACCGGCGTCGAAATCGCTCACCACTACGCCCCCGCGACCGGCCCGAAGGGCGTGGGCGGCGACTGGTACGACGTGATCCCGCTGTCCGGGGCCCGGGTCGGACTGGTGGTGGGCGATGTGGTGGGCCACGGGCTGAACGCGGCCGTCACCATGGGCCGCCTGCGTACGACGGTACGTGCCCTGGCCGCGCTCGATCTCGACCCCGGTGAGCTGCTCACCCGGCTCGACGACCTGGTCGCGCAGGCGCGGATCGGCATCCATCCCGCCGAGGGCGACCTCAGCGAGGACCAGGCGATCGGGACGCGCTGTCTGTACGCCGTGTACGACCCGGCCTCCGGGCGCTGTGCGGCGGCCAGCGCCGGACATCTGCCGCCGGTCGTGGCCCTGCCGGACGGGACCGCCGAACTCCTGGACATGACGATCGGCCCGCCGTTGGGCATCGGCGTGCTGCCCTTCGAGTGCACGGATCTCACCCTGCCGGAGGGAAGCGTCCTCGCCCTGCTCACCGACGGACTCGTGCAGGGCCCGGACGGCGATCTCGACTCCGGCCTGGCGCAGCTGTGCCGTGTGCTGAGCCGGCAGGAGCTGGCACCCGCGGACGCGTGTTCCGCGATCATCGCTTCGTCGGCGATCGGCGCCACGCGCGACGACGCGGCGCTTCTGCTGGTTCGCGTCCATCGTCTGGCCGAACCCCACATGGCGAGCTGGGCCATCGGCGCGGACCCCTCGGAGGTGGCCAGGGCCCGGAACATGGCCGCACGGCAGCTGACCGACTGGGGGCTGGACGATGTGGCGTTCAGCGTGCAGCTGGTCGTCAGCGAGCTGGTGACCAACGCCGTCCGCTACGGCGGTGCTCCCGTCTGCCTCCGCCTCCTGCGGGACCAGGACCGCACACTGATCTGCGAGGTCTCGGACGGCGGCCACACCTCACCGCACCTTCGGCGGGCCGGCCTGGACGACGAAGGCGGCCGTGGGCTTTTCCTGGTGGCCCAGCTCACCGAGCGTTGGGGCACCCGTTACACGCGCGACGGAAAGACGATCTGGACCGAGATCCCGCTCGGCGCCGCAGGCGGAGAGCCCGCCATGCTCGCCTTCGACCTTCTGTGATGCGCGGCAGGCTTCTCTGCCACACAGCGAGTGGGCTCTCGGCCGGCCATCGGTCGGGTGCCCACCCGCGTGCGGATCGAGGAGCCTGCGTCAGACAGAGGCAGCCGATGAGGACGCCTCGGCCACCGGACCACCCGGCTGAGTCGCCACGGCGTCCCCGGCCGGCGCGTCACCACGCAGGTGCGGCTTGGCCACGGCCATGTACAGTCCGCCGATTCCGACCACGACCACGCCGCTGACCAGCACGATGTAGTTGTCGTACCACGGCGTGCCCGGCGTGCGCGGCCAGCAGATGTTGACCAGCGCCACGATGCCGTAGACGAGGCCGCCGACCGTGACCGGAAGTCCCCAGCGTCCGAGCCGGTAGTCACCGGAGGGCACCCAACCGCGGATCCGCGCCCGCAGTGACGCGAAGACCACCATCTGGAAGGCCAGGTAGATACCGAGCGTCGAGAAGGAAATGATCTTGACGAGGGCGTCGGCGGAGAACGCGGACCCCACGATGATGAGCGCGGGCAGGACGGCGGCGAGCAGCAGCGCGTTCGGCGGCACGTGCAGCCGCTCGGAGAAGCTCGACAGCACGCGGCTGCCGATGATCATCCGGTCACGGGCGAACGAGTAGGTCAGCCGGCTGGCCGCCGCCTGCAGACTCATGGCGCAGGACAGGAAGGACAGCAGCACGACGACGAGGACGGCCCGGGCGCCACCGCTGCCGAACGCCTCGGTGAGCACGGAGGTCACCGGATCGGCGTCCTTGCCGCTGATCACGGCACCGAAGTCGGTGACGGAAAGGGTCAGAGCGAGACACACACCGATCGAGGCGGCGCCGCCGATGTAGATGGTGCGCCGCATGGAGGTCGGGATGCGCCTGCCGGGGTTGGGGACTTCCTCGGCCACGTCACCGCACGCCTCGAAGCCGTAGTACTGGAAAACACCGATGAGCGCCGCCGCCGAGAAGGCGTAGAGGTAGGAGTGGTCGCCCTGGGCTCCGAAGCTGTCGAACAACACGCTCAGCCCGTGGTGCCGGTGGGCGATGAGCAGCCACGCGCCCACCACTATGGCGCCGATGATCTCGGCCACGAATCCGAAGACGGCCGCCGCGGAGAGCACCTTCATACCGCCGAAGTTGATCAGAGTGGCGAGAAGGAGCAGGCCGAGGGCACAGAAGATGGTCGCCTTCGTGTCCGAGGTGAAACCGAAGACCGCGGCCACGTAGGGGCCCGCGCCGTAGGCAACCGCCGAGATGGTGGAGAGCAGCGCGAGGAGGTAGATCCACCCCGTCATCCACCCCCATTTGCGACCCCACAGGCGCCTGGCCCACGGATAGACCCCGCCGGCCACCGGGAACTGCGCCACGACCTCACTGAACACCAGGGCCACCAGCAGCTGCCCCACGCCGGCGATGACGAACGCCCAGATCATGGGCGGACCGCCGGCCATCAGCGAGGCGGCGAAGAGGGTGTACACACCGACGACGGGCGAGAGGTAGGTGAACCCGAGCGAGAAGTTCGCCCACAGGCTCATGTCCCGTTTGAACTCGGACTCATAGCCCAGCGCGGCGAGGCGCTGGGAGTCGGCGTCGGCCGGGGGCTGCGGGGTGGGTGTGGCGTCGCGCATGGACGAACTCCTTGATGCAACACGCTACTGGGGTTGAGGTCGACGGGACAGCGGGGAAGCGGCGTCGACGGGGCCGGCAGATGGCCGGCGTCTTGGGTGACCGAAAACCTACGACATTGAAGGTCATAGGACAAGGGTTTGGTTGGTATCCTGAGGCGATTTCGGGTTACGGCTGTGTTGCGACCGTCGAGGAGGGGCCGTGGCTGCAGTGAACGGCCACTCGCCGGTGATGAGCGCGGTGTTCGCACCCCTGACCGACTCCGGCCGCGCGGACATGGTGGTCCGCAGGATCGCCGAGGCGGTCACGCTGGGCCTCATGGCCGAGGGCGAGCAGCTCCCCAGCGAGAGCGACCTGGCCGAGCAGCTCGGCGTGGCCAACGGCACCGTCCGCGAAGCGCTGGCCATCCTGCGCGAGCAAGGGCTCGTGGAGACCCGGCGCGGGCGCAACGGCGGCAGCTTCATCCGCGCGCCCGAGGAGGGGCTGGCCAGGATCCACCAGGGCCGCCTGAAGGAGATCGGTCTGTCGGAGTTGCGCGATCTCGGCGACGAAAAGTTCGCGGTGTCGGGCGCCGCGGCCCACTTCGCGGCCGAGCGCGCCCCCTCGGACCTCGCGGACCGCCTGGAGAAGCTGGTCACGGCCCTGCGCAAGGCGGAGACACCCGCCGACCGCCGCAAGGCCGACGCGCGCTTCCACATCGAGGTGGCCGTGGCCTCACAGTCGGTGAGACTGACCCGCCTGGAGGTGCGTTTGCAAGCGGAACTCGGCCCTTTGCTGTGGCTGTCGGACCTCGACGCCCCCGACGTCTCGGTGTGGGCCGACCGGCACCATGAGATCCTGGTCTCGATCGCCGCCGGAAACGCGTCCGCCGCCCGCAGGCTCGCGGAGGAGCACACCGTCGCGGGCGCCCACCACCTCGTACGGACCCATCTGCGGTTGACCGACGCCTGATCCCCCGGTGGCGGCACGCCACCCGTTGCCCCGACGGAGCAGTGATGACCAGCAACGCAGCGACCGGCATCGCCCGATGCGCCGACTCCCTCCGCGTCGCGGTGGAGTCCGTGTTCTCGTCGCTGAACGTCCTGGGCGCAGAGGCGCAAGCTCTTCTGAGCACGGCGACCGCGCGCGGCAGACACCCCAGGAGCGAAGATCTCGTGCCACTGCGGCCGGTGATCCAGTCGATGCTGGACGCGCAGGAGGGGCGTTTCAACGGCACGGGCGTGGTCATGGCACCGGACGCGCTGTCCGATGCCAGTTTGCACCTGGAATGGTGGCAGCGGGCCGGCCAGAAAGGCTTCCGGCCGCTGCGCCTCGACCTCAATCCGCGCAGCGAGAACTACTACGACTACACGCTCAAGCCGTGGTTCGCGATCCCCCGGGACGAGGGCCACGGCACGGTCATGGGTCCGTACGTCGACCTGCACGGCGCCGACCTCTACCTCCTGACGTTCGCCCTTCCGCTGATGGCGGACGGCAGGTTCGTGGGCGTCGTGGGGGCGGACGTACCGGTGAGCGGTTTCGAACAGCTCGTCGTACCGGCACTGAAGCAGCTCGGCTGCGACGCCGTCGTGATCACGGGCGAGGGCCGGGTGCTCGCTGCGAACACGCCCGTGTGGGCGGTGGGCGCCCTGGCCCGGGACCTGGTGTCCGAGGAAGCGGGCACGGAACGAGCACGCGTGCGCACCCCTGAGGTCGACTGGAGCGTGATACGCGTCGACGCCCCACAGTGAAGCCCAACATCGCCCGGACACACGAAACGCGTGGGTGCCGCCCTGCCTGTGACAGAGGGCGGCACCCACGCGTGGCGTTCATGCCGGTACGGCGACGCCCGCGTCCACCAGCTCGCGGTAGTGGGGAGCCCGGGCCGGAAGGTTCACGGTGACCACTCCCACGAGTGCGGCACCTCGCCGATAGCCCACCGCGACTCCCTTCGCCAGATCGGAGGGGGCCGACAGCACTCCTTCCAGGACTTCCACGCGGTCGGCCAGGGCCGGGGCGCCGAAGCTCTGCAGGCGCAGGTCGAACTGGTCGCTCCAGAAGGCCGGCAGGGGCGTGAACGCCTGCTCGTCCACCGCCTCAGCGGCGAGGTGGGCCGCCAGGGTGCGGGCCGCGCGGCGGGCCGTCTCCGTGGGCATGCACCAGTGCTCCACCCGGCGCACCGTCGCATCGAAGCGGGGGTTGGGGAAGCGGGCGACATCCCCCACGGCCACGACGTCCGGGCGGCCCTCGACGCGCATCAGGTTGTCGCACAGCAGGCCGTCGGACAGATCGAGTCCCGTGCCCTCCAGCCACTCCACGTTGGCGTACGAGCCCACGGCCTCGACCACGACGGATGCCCGCAGGACCGTTCCGTCGTCGAGCTCGACGCCGGTCACCCGCTCGCCTCCGTGCAGCGCGGCCACGACCCTGCCGAGACGGAAACGCACCCCCTCGGCCTCGTGCCGGCCCTGGACCAGCCGGCCCAGCTCGTCGCCCAGGGCACGTCCCATCGGTACGCCTGCGGGCTCGACGACGGTGACGTCACACCCGAGCCGCCTGGCCGTGGCCGCGACCTCGCAGCCGATGAATCCCGCGCCCACCACCACGACCCGGGCGCCCGGGGTGAGGTCCGCGCGCAGGCCCACGGCGTCCTCGACGGTGCGCAGCACATGGCGGCCACAGCTCGGCTCCGGCATGGGCAGGCGCCGGGGCCGCAGACCGCTGGCGACCACGAGACCGTCGTACGACAGCGTCGTACCGTCGGCGAGCCCTACAAACCGCTGTTCCAGATCAGCCGAGACCACCGGCACGCCGAGCCGCCAGTCGACGTCGTCCAGGGACGCCCGCCTGCGGAAAGCGAGCCCGGCGTGTGCTTCGGCCGGGTCGGTCGCCTGCCCCGCCAGCACTTCCTTCGACAGGGGCGGACGGTTGTAGGGCAGATGGGGCTCCGCTCCCACGACGGTGACACCGCCGTCCCACCCGGCCGCCCTGAGCTGTTCCGCGGCCCGCAGGCCGCCCATGGAGGCCCCGACGATCACTACCTGTCGGGACACCTCAGTCCTCCACGGTGATGGCCTGCTCGGGGCAGACGTCCGCGGCGTCCTCCACGTCCTGGCGCAGCCGTTCGTCGGGTTCGGTCACCCAGGTCAGCTTGCCGTCGTCGCCGAACGCGAAGGCGTCGGGGGCGGCGATGACGCACTGTCCGTGGTCCTGGCATTTGTTGAGGTCGACACAGATCTTCATGTTGGTTGCTTCTTCCGTGGGGCGTGGCGGGGTGGTGAGGCCGGTGGGTCAGTTGCCGGGGGTGAAGCGGAGAGGCAGTTCGATGGGCCCGGTGTTGCCGCTGGCGGGCAGCCAGGTGGCGGTGCCGTCGATGCGCGGTTCGCGCAGGCGGCGGGCGAGCAGGGGCAGGGCCTCGCTCATGTCGCTGCGGGCGACGAAGTGGCCGAGGCAGTGGTGGGCGCCGCCGCCGAAGCCGAAGTGCGGAGGGCGTTCGGCGGTGATGTCGAACCCGGGGTCCGGGATGGCGTCCGGGTCGGTTCCGGCGACCTGGGAGAACAGGTGGACGGTGGTGCCCTTGGCGATGTCCACGCCCTCGTGGGTGAAGTCCTCGACGGCTTCGCGGGTCACCCAGGTCACGGTGGGGTTGACCCGCATGACCTCCTCTACGGCGGCGCCGCCGAGGTCCGGCCGCTCGGCGAGCAGGCGCCACTGGTCGGGGTGCCGCATGAACGTCTGCAGCGCGAGGCCCAGTTGGTTGCGGGTGGTGTCCATGCCGCCGAAGATCAGCAGGACGAGCATGATCCGCAGTTCCTCGTGGCTGAGGCTGTCGTCGTCGCGTTGGGCTATCACCAGGCGGCTGACGAAGTCCTCGCCGGGGTTCACGCGCCGGTCGGCGATGAGGTCGTCGGCGTAGCCGTACAGGCCCTCCAGCGCGTCCTCGATCTTCGGCAGGTCCTGCTTGAACGTGACGCCCAGGGCGAGCCCCATGTCCGAGGACCAGGTCGCGATCGTCCTCCACTCGCTCTGCGGAATGCCCAGCATCATGCAGATCACGCGGGCGGCGTACGGCTCGGCGAACTGCGCGACGAACTCGCACCGGCCCTCGTCGGGGAAGGCGTCGATGAGTTCCTCACCCAGCGCGCGGAACTGCGGGCCGAGCGAGCCGATGAGCCTGGGCGAGAAGGCGGGGTTGACCAGCCGGCGCAGCCGGGCGTGGTCAGCGCCCTCCTTGTTGAGCAGGACGTGCCCCCACCAGTCGGCGAAGGGGCCGGTCACGCCGTTGTGCCGGGGCCAGGCGTGGCTGCCCTGGCGCAGCCGCCGGTCCTTGAGCAGCGTCTTGACCGCCTCGTAGCGGAGCGCGGCGAGTCCGTAGTCGGTCCGCGCGCACCAGCTGCGGGCGCGGGCGGCCACGACCTCGTCCGACGTCATCGCGAAATCGGGGTCGGCGACATTGAGGAACGGCAGTTCCTGGGTGCTGGATACCGCCATGGTGACGGCCCTCCTTGTGATGATCTCGGTGGTGATCTCGTCAGGCGGCGGCCACGGCGGCGCGGGCCATGTCGACATGTGCGGTGAAGAGCGCCTGTTGCTCCGCGACCAGGTCCGCGTTGTCCTCGGGATGCCACTGCACGGCGAGGACGGGGGCGTGCTCGTGCTCGACGACCTCGATCACGTCGTCGATCGCACGTCCGGTCACTGTCAGGCCGGAGCCCAGACGCCGGATGGCCTGGTGGTGGTAGGACGAGACGACGACTTCGTCGCTCCCCATGACCTTGGCCGTTCGGCTGCCGGGAGTCAGGGCGACCCTGTGGTAGCCGTCGCGGTGAGGCACGCAGGTCTCCGCCAGGTCAGGGATCAGGTCACCGCCCAGGGCGACGTTGAGAACCTGCATGCCGCGGCAGATGGCGAACAGGGGGATGCCGTCGGCCACGACCTGTCGGGCCACGGCCAGGTCGAACACGTCCTGGATGTCCTCGGCGGTGTAGGTCGACAGGCCGCGCCGGGAACCGCCGTAGCGCCGGGGGTCGACATCCGCTCCCCCGGGCAGCAGGACGCCGTCGAAACGAGCCAGCAGCGGCCCCACCGGCCGGCTCGTGGGCGGCAGGATCACCGGATCCCCGCCCGCCCGGAAGACGGCTTCGAGGACCTTCTCCGCAGCAACCACACCACGTCTCCGCAAGCCCTTGACCTGCGAGGAGGGCATGCCGGTCACGGCGATCAACGGCCGCATCAGGCTCCTCCCCCGTCCGACGCCGGCGCCCCCGCGAAGGGGTAGGCGAGGTCGGGCATCCACCGCTTCCACACCGCCTCCAGGCGGCCGTCCCACGCCACTTCCACCAGCGCGGCGTCGAGCGCGGAGAGGAGACCGTCGTCGCCCTTCGCGACGCTGATGCCCCATGCGTTGCGGGTGGGCACGGTGAACGCGATGCGCAGGTCCGGCTGTTCGGCGAGCGGCACGAGGGCGACGTCGTCGTCGACGAAAGCATCGATCTCGCCGAGCCGGAGAGCGGCGACCATGTCTCCCAGGACGTCGTCACTCGAACCGGCGAAGGGCACCAGCCCGACGTCCTTGAACGTCTCGGCCAGGGCCATGTTGGTGCTGCCCGCGATCGCCCCGACCCGGCGTCCCGCGAGGCCGTCGGGGCCGGTGACCGTGCTGTCCGCGCGCGTCAGGACGGACTCGTCGAAGACCGCGTACGGCCGGGTGAAGTCGACCAGGCGCCGCCGCCGCTCGGTGATGCCCTGGCCGCACAGGATGGCGTCGCCGTTGCCTGCGTTCAGGTTCGGCACGAAGTCGGCCCACGCGCTGAAGACCCAGCGCACCGGCCGCCCGAGGACCTCGCCCAGCAGCAGGCCGACCTCGGGCTCGAAGCCGAGCCGTTCGCCCTCCTCTCCGGTCCAGAAGAGCGGCCGGGCGTCCAGGTCGGCGCAGATGATGCGCAGTTCGGTTGCTTCGTTCGCGGTCACGGCAGGTACTCCAGGTACATCTCGCGGTCCCAGTCGGTCACGGCCCCGCAGGAGCGGGCCCACTCGTCGGCCTTGAGCCGGCCGAAGAGAGTGGCCAGTTCCTCGGGGAAGGCGGAGCGGACGATCTTGTCGCGGTCGAAGGCCGCGAGCGCGTCGCCGAGGGTGAGCGGCAGTGCCTCCTCGGCAGGGCCGCCCCCGTCGTAGCTGCTGGAGGTCTGCGGCTCGCCCGGGTCGAGCTCGCGCTCCAGGCCGTCCTGCATGGCGGCCAGGAGCGCGGCGTGCGAGAGGTACGGGTTGACGCTGGCGTCGGGGAGCTTGTACTCCAGGCGGCCGTTGGAGGACAGCCGGACCGTGCAGGTCTTGTTGTCCAGGCCCCAGTTGACCCGCGAGGGGGCGAACTGGCCGGCATCCCAGAAGCGCTTGTAGGAGTTGACCGTGGAGGCCATCACAGCCATGGAGCCGGGCACGTGGGTGAGCAGTCCGCCCAGCGCGTGGCGACCGCGCTCGGTCAGGTGCAGCTCACGGCGTCCGGCGTCTTCCAGGATGTTCTCGTCGCCGTGCCAGAGGCTCAGGTTGTGGTGGCAGCCGTTGCCCATGCTGCCGGTGGTCGGCTTCGGCATGAAACTGGCGGTGACGCCGAACTCCCGGGCGACCTGCTGGCAGATCTGGCGGTAGGTGATCAGACGGTCGGCGGTCAGCTCGCAGGAGTCGTACATCCAGTTCAGTTCGAGCTGTCCGGCGTCCTCGTAGTCGCCCTCGATCATGTCCAGGCCCATGGCCTGCGCGTAGTCGATGAGCTTCTGGTAGATCGGCCGCATCAGCTCAAGGTTCCCGGCGTGATACGCGGGGCTCGCCCCCGGGCGGACCTTGACCTCCAGTGACGGGCCGAGCCACGTCATCTCCGGCTCGCACCCCGACTTCAGGCGCAGCCCCGTGGTCGCCGTGAAGGCGTCGTGGAGCCGGAAGAGGTTTCCGCGCGGGTCGGTCGCCAGCGGCTCACCGCCGCGTACCGGCACATGGGAGGGCTCGTAGAGGCGACAGAGGAACCGGCCCACGGACGGGTCCCAGGGCAGCACCCGGAAGGTGTCCGCGTCGGGCATGGCGGTGAACTCGGCGGCCGCCGCTCCACCACCCAGCAGCTCGCCGTGCCGGTCCGACTGAAGGTCCGAGACGGCGGTGCGGTGGAACTGTACGCCGCGCTCCAGGTTGCGGCGCAGATGCTCGGCGGGCACCACCTTGGCCAGCACACGGCCGGTGAGCGTGACGACCTGGTAGTAGACGTACTTAACGCCGCTCGCGGTGACCTGCTCGGTGAGATCTCGCAGGAGCCGCCCTTGCGAGTTCGTCTCCCTGTGTCCGTCCAACGCCGTTGCCGTCATGCACGGCCTCCTCAATCGGTTCTTGCGGCTGCCCGGCAGCCGACATCCGTGCGCCCGACGCGAGCGCACCGCACTTGAAAGATTTAAGCTCTAGTTTTGCAGGTATTCAAGACCCGTGAGGCTGCCAATCCAGACGGCGGAAGCGCAGGGGCCTAGCCGATGCTCACCGCTCACGCGGCTACGGACGGCTGCCTCTGTGACATGCGCGGGGTGGCCACAGCTCGGGTGACCCGCGAAAGCAGCAGCCTTGATAGAGCCCCGTCAGGACAGTCGTTCGCGGCACGCCGTCGCCTCTCGAAGCCGTACCGAGGGCGCCATCGTCACGCAAGCGCGACCTGCGAGCGGCGCTCGTTGTCACCACGAATCACTTCGGAACCTACTGGTGAGCTACTCGCCGAAGAAGCCGGGCTTCTTCCAGAGACACGAAAGAAGGCGTCTGGCCTGGGACTTTGCCCGCCAGACGCCTTCCTCTCAACTCACCCAGAGCAAGGACCGACCCACGTCATCACTCCCGCCCGAGGACATCTGAAGAAAGCCAGCAGCTTTCATGGGCCTGCGGAGAACACTGCCGCGGGTTGTGATGGCGCACCGGGAACCTCTGGCTGTCCGTGGGCCGGCAGGGGTTCCCGCCATGTGTCCCGGCACGAGTCTCTCCGGCGCGGTCCGCAGTGCGGCGGAGGCCGAGGCGGGTCCGGGGGATGCGGCCGCTCGCGGTTGTTCGCAGGGGCTGGTCTGCCGTGCGGGGTCGGGAGAGGTCCGGCTTGGAGTGGGGTGGTGTGTGGTGCCGTGGTCGTGGGCGAAGTGGTTGGTTTCCATTTCCATCGCCGATCCGTCATCCTCGCGGAGGATCGCCAGGGCGAGGTGGACGGCGTCGCGGCCATCTGTTCGGGCTTCGCCAGGAGGAGCCCCGGGTCGGCGACCGCGTGGTGCGGGCCGCCGGGCGCCTGGTTGCAGGAGGTGCCGCGCTGTCGAGGTCCAGCAGGTCAGCCCGCCGTCCACGGGCGGAGTTTGTCGGGGTTGCGCACTGCCCAGATGTGCGTGATCCGGTCGTCCGCGACGTCGAACGCGTACACAGCCACGGTGACGCCTTCGTGTTCGATCACCAGACCGGCCAGGCCGTTGACCGTGCGCTCCAGGACCGTCAGGCGGCCGGACGCCCGGACTGCGAGATCGGTGAGGTAGCGTGCGATTCCTTCGCCGCCCTCGATCGGGTGGAGCGCCGCGGCGACCACGCCGCCGCCGTCCGCGGTGAACGTCGCGCCGGGGGCGAGGAGTCTGACGAGGGCGTTGATGTCCTGCGCGTCCCACGCCTGCTTGAAGTCCCTGACGAGGCCCGCCTGGTGGGCTGCCGGGGCCGCAGCGGGCAGGGAGGTGCGGACGCGGCGCCGGGCGGAGGAGGCCAGTTCGCGGCATGCCGCCGGGCTGCGGCCGGTGATCCCGGCGATCTCGGCGAACGGGTAGCCGAAGACATCGTGCAGGATGAGCGCGACGCGCTGAGCCGGGGTCATGGATTCGAGGGCGACAAGGAACGCCATGCTCACCGACTCGTCGAGTGTGACCCGGTCGGCCGGGTCCGCGGGATCGGTCGTGGCGCTGCCTGTGCGCCCGCTGATCCAGTCGGTCCGCTCGGGCAGGGGCTCTGGGATCCATTCGCCCATGTAACGCTCGCGCCGGACCCGCGCCGAGCCGAGGAGGTCCAGGCACACGCGGGTGGCGACCGTCGTCAGCCAGGCGCCGAGGGACTCGATGGCGTGCTGCTGCTGTCGGGACATGGTGTACCAGCGGGTATAGGTCTCCTGGACCGCGTCCTCGGCCTCGGCCAGGGAACCGAGGAGGCGGTAGGCGAGACCGATCAGCCGCCGCCGCTCGCTGATGATCGCGTCCAAGCCTGCGTCGGACTCGTCGTGCCGTGACTTCGCGTGATCGGTCATGGTTCCGGTGGCTCCCTGATCTCTCGGATCGTCCCTCGGGCAGTCCGACGAGACAGCACGCCCGATTGTCAGGTCTTCGAATCTCCCTGACGTTCCGCGGGGTTGTGTCGTCGTACCGCTCACAGACGCCACCGGCCCGGAGAACCCGGGCGGGACACCTCAGGAGACAGCGATGACCAGGATCGGAATACTCATCGGCAGCACACGCCCCGGCCGCAAAGGCGACCAGGTCGCCCGGTGGGTCCACGAGCGGGCGGCCCGCCGCGGCGACGCCGCATTCGAGGTGATCGACCTGCTCGACCACCCGCTGCCGCACCTGGACGAGCCGCTGCCCGCGCTCGCTGGGCGGTACCAGCACGGGCACACCCGCACGTGGGCCGACACCATCGCCCGCTTCGACGGATTCGTCATGGTCACCCCCGAGTACAACGCCTCCATCCCCGGCGTGCTCAAGAACGCGATCGACTACCTGTACGCGGAATGGGCCCACAAGGCCGTTGGGTTCGTCTCCTACGGCGCCGACGGCGGCACTCATGCGGCCCGGCAGCTGCGGGCACTGTGTGAGCTCCTTCAGATGCGTGTACTGCTTCGCCCGCAAGACGCACACCTATCTGGACCTCGACTCGGGCCTCGACTTCGACTCGCAGATCGTGGTCAAGGTGAACGCCCCGGAGCTGCTGCGCCGCCAGCTCGGCTCGCGCCGCTGGCAGGGCGAGCACATCGCGATGGGCACGAACGTCGACTGCTACCAGCGCGCCGAGGGCCGCTACCGCCTGATGCCGGGCATCCTCTCCGCCCTGCGCGACCACGCCAACCCCTTCTCGATCCTGACGAAGGGCACGCTGATCCTGCGCGACCTCGATCTGCTGGTGCAGTCGGCCCAGGTGACGGACGTCGGCATCTCGGTGTCGGTCGGCTTCACCGACCCCGAGCTGTGGCGCACGGTGGAGCCGGGCACGCCCGCGCCGGAGCGCCGCCTGGAAGTGGTCCGCACACTCGCCGAGCACGGCATCGGATGCGGCGTGCTGATGGCCCCGGTGATCCCGTTCCTGAGCGACCGGCCGGCCCAACTACGCGCCACCGTGCGGGCGATCGCGGCCTCCGGAGCCACCTCCGTCACCCCGCTGGTGCTGCATCTGCGCCCCGGCGCCCGCGAGTGGTTCATGGCCTGGCTGGGCCGGCACCACCCGCACCTTGTGCGCCGTTACGAGCGCCTGTACGCGGACGGCGCCTACGCCCCGAAGTGGTACCAGCGCCGGATCACCCGTCAGGTCCATGAGCTGGCACAGGAGTACGGGATCGGCCCCGCGCGCGCGGGCATGCCACGGCGGATCCCACCGCCCGAGGCGACCGAGCCGACGGTGTCCGAACCGACCCAACTCACGCTCATTTGAGAGCATACGAGCGCATCCCGCGACCCAATCGGGTCAAGTCCTGCCAGAACGAGTTCTTCCGAGGCGGCTTTCCGGGACGATGCGGCGAGGACCGTGAGCCTCGCGGTCCGAAACCCTCCGTCCTGGGAGGACTTCATGAGAAAACGCGCAGCGGTGCTGTGCGGTGCCGCCGTCGTCGTGGCCGGAAGCTTCACGGCTCCGCCCGCCGGCGCGAGCACCGCGCAGTCCCCGCAGTCCGCTCCTGCCGCGAAACTCACCTGGAAGAACTGCGCCACCACGAACTATCCGACGCTCCAGTGCGCGTCGCTCAATGTGCCGCTCGACCACCTGCATCCGCACGGGCAGCAGATCACGCTCGCTCTCTCGCGCGTGCAGCACACCGCGCCGAAGAGCCAGGGCCCGCTGCTGGTCAACCCCGGCGGTCCCGGCGGCAGCGGTCTCACGCTCGCCGGGTTCGTCGCCTCCTCCCTGCCCAAGGCGGTCGCGGCCCAGTACGACGTCATCGGCTTCGACCCGCGCGGGGTGGGCAAGAGCAAGCCCGCACCGGACTGCGAGCCGGGCCACTTCAACCCGGTGCGCCCGGACACCGTGCCGAGCACACCGGCCCTGGAGAAGACCAACCTCGACCGGGCGAAGTCCTTCGCCGCCGCCTGCGGAACGAAGTACGCGAGCCTGCTGCCGTACATCAACACCGTTCAGACCGTGCAGGACATGGACTCGATCCGCGCGGCCCTGGGCGCCCGGCAGACCAGCTACTTCGGCTACTCGTACGGCACCTACCTGGGCGCCGTGTACGCCAAGCTCTTCCCGCAGCGCGTGAAGCACCTGGTCCTGGACTCGATCGTCGACCCGACCGGCGTCTGGTACGACGACAACCTCGCGCAGGACTACGCCTTCGACGCCCGGCACAAGGCCCTGATGGCCTGGATCGCCAAGTACGACTCGACGTACAAGCTCGGCACCGACCCGGCCCAGGTCGAGGCCAAGTGGTACGCGATGCGCAAGGCGGTCGCCAAGAAGCCGGCCGGCGGCAAGGTGGGCGCCTCCGAGCTGGAGGACACGTTCATCCCGGGCGGCTACTACAACGGCTACTGGCCGTATCTCGCCGAGGCGTTCGCGGCGTACGTGCACGACAAGAACTCCGACCCGCTGGTCGAGGCGTACCAGAACTTCGGCGCCGTCGACGCATCCGGGGACAATGGCTACAGCGTCTACGCCTCGGTGCAGTGCCGTGACGCCTCCTGGCCGCGCGACTGGAACCAGTGGCGCAAGGACAACTGGGCGGTCTACGACAAGGCGCCGTTCATGGTGTGGAACAACGCCTGGTACAACGCACCGTGCGCCTTCTGGCCGACGGACTCGCTGAAGCCGGTGCACGTCGCCAACGACAAGCTGCCGCCGGTGCTGCTGTTCCAGGCGACCAACGACGCGGCGACCCCGTACGAGGGCGGCGCGACGGTCCACCGTCTGCTGGCCGGCTCGAGCTTCGTGGTCGAGCAGGGCGGCGGCAACCACGGCATCACGCTGAGCGGGAACGCCTGCCTGGACAAGTACCTGGCGACGTACCTGTCCGACGGCACGGTGCCGCGCAGCGGCGGCCCGGTCGACGCGGTGTGTCCGAAGAAGCCCGACCCCAAGCCGCTCAGCACCAAGGAGGCGATGAGCACCAAGGCGGCTCAGACGTCCGGCGGCGCCACGCTGCACACGCTGATCGGCTTCCGCGGCTGAGCACGACCCGAAGATGAGGTCCCGTCGGGGGCGTTGTCACACCCATGGTCCACGATGGACACATGAGTGAGCTGACCAGGATCACCGCCCCCGCCGGGGTCTTCCCCGCCGCGCAGTACAGCCACGTCGTCATGGGCACGGGCCGTTTCGTCGCGATCGCCGGCCAGCTCGCGCTGGACGAGGAGGACAAGCTCGTCGGCGAGGGCGACGCCGAGGCCCAGGCCCGCCAGGTCTTCGAGAACCTCCGTCGCTGCCTGGCCGCCGCCGGGGCGACCTTCGACGACGTCGTCAAACTCACCTACTTCGTCACGGACACCGCGCACCTGCCCGCGATCCGCACGGCCCGCGCCGCCCACATACCCGACGACCGCCTCCCCGCTGCGTCCGCGGTACAGGTCGCCGCCCTGGTCCGACCCGAGTTCCTGATGGAGATCGAGGCGTTCGCGGTGGTGGCCGAGTGAGTGCCCTTCAGGTCCGCGAAATGACCCTGCGGGACTGCGAGCGCGCGGCAGAGATCCGCGTCGGCGGCTGGCAGACGGCCTACCGGGAGATCGTCCCGCAGTCCTACCTCGACAGGATGAGCGTGCCGGAGAACACCGAACGCCAGCGGATGCGCTTCCTGCAGCCCAACCCCGGCGTGCTGAACCTGGTCGCCGTGCAGGACGGGGAGATCACCGGCTGGCTCTGCCACGGCCCGTACCGGGACGGCGAAGCACACACGGACGACGCCGAGTTGTACGCGCTCTACGTCGCCCCGGGCCGGTACCGCGGCGGCATCGGGCGAGCCCTCCTCCGGCAGTCCACGCGTCGCTGTGCGGCCGCCGGGCACGGGCGCATGTTCCTCTGGGTCCTCAAGGAGAACGACGGCGCGCGCCGCTTCTACGAGGCCTGCGGCTTCGTTCCGGACGGCGCCGAGGAACCCTTCGAGGTGGACGGGGTCGAGGTGCCGGAGGTGCGGTACGTCAGGAAGCTCACCGGCTGACGCGGCCTCACCTCTGTCTCGGGATCCGGGCCAGCGCCCGCACCGCCGCCTCGGCCAGGGCCGGGTGCGCCAGTGCCTCGTTCAGTACGGGTCTGGCGCGGGCGTCCTCCAGGGCGCCGAGGCCCTCCACGCAGGCGAGCGCCACCCGGCGGTACGGGTCGTGCGGGCGCAACCTGCGCTCCAGGGTGGTGATCAGCGCGGGTACGGACTCGGGGGCGCGCAGCTCGGCAAGGAGCCGGACCGGGTGCAGGGCGTAGGCGACGCGGAGTTCGTTGGTGGCTAGGGCGGCTGCCGCGCGCGCGGTGCGCGGGTCGTCGAGACGGGCGAGGGCGTGGGCGGCGGAGGCGCAGCGCTGCGGATCGCGGTGGTTCAGAAACAGGACGAGGGACTCGAAGGCACGCCGGTCACCCGCGAGCCCCAGCCGGAAGGCGGCCAGCTCCCTGGCCCACAGCGGCTGTCCGGGCTCGGTGAGCACCCGCGCCAGCTCGTCGGGATCCTCGGTGGCCACAAGACGGTCGTATGCGGCCGTCGCCCCCGACTCCGCCCGTAAACGCTCCGTGAGTGATCGCAACTCTTCGTCCATGACACCGAAGATTAGAGGGGCCGCCGATCCCTCGGGACGTACATCACAAACACGGGGACTAGCGCGCTCGTTACCCGCCGGTTAAGCTCAGACGAGCGAGTTACCCACTCGCATCCCTTGCGGCGGCCTGGTGACGCAGCTGCCGTAGGAGCAAGTCGGTTCGGTACCTCAGGTATCGCAGCACGACCCGGCCACGGGACAAGGCCGGTCGGATTTCTCACCGTTCGCTCCAGGCGTGTGCGCGCCCACGGCGACGGCACCGGGCGTGTGCGCTTGCAGCCCGGCAACACCCGCATCTCTTTCACGCACCCGGTGCGCCAGGTCCGGCTTCGGCCGGCCTTCCCTCGGCGCACCCGGGCGCTCTCCCAGTCGTCACCCTCATGCCTGGAGTCCCGTGATGGCCACTCCCCTGCCCCACACCCCTTCCGCTTCGCTCACGACCATTGCCGTCGTCGGCCTCGGCACCATGGGCACCGGTATCACCGAGGTCCTCACCAAGGCCGGCCGCGAGGTCGTCGGCATCGACATCAGCGAGGCCGCGGTCGCCAAGGCCGTCGCCACCCTGGAGACGGCCACGGCCCGCGCCGTGGAGAAGGGCCGGCTGACCGAGCAGGAGCGCGCGGACGCCCTCGCCCGCGTGAGCACCTCCACCGACCTGCGAGCCGCGGCCGACGCCGACCTCGTCATCGAGGTGGCTCCGGAGTCGTACGAGATCAAGCACCAGATCTTCCGCGAGCTCGACGGGATCGTCCGCCCGGAGACGATCCTGGTGACCGGCACGAACGCCCTGTCCGTGACCCGTCTCGCCGCCGACTCGGCCCGTCCGGAGCGCGTGCTCGGCCTGCACTTCTTCAACCCGGCGCCGGCGATGAAGCTCGTCGAGGTCGTCTCGTCCGTCCTCACCGCGCCGACCGCCGTCACCGCGGTCACCAACCTCGCCCTCGACCTCGGCAAGGAGCCCGTGGCGGTCGGCGACCGGCCCGGGTTCGTCGCCGACGGGCTGCTGTTCGGCTATCTCAACCAGGCCGCCGCGATGTACGAGGCGAAGTACGCCTCCCGCGAGGACATCGACGCGGCGATGCGGCTCGGCTGCGGTCTGCCGATGGGCCCGCTCGCGCTGCTCGACCTGATCGGCGTCGACACCGCACGCACGGTCCTGGAGGCCATGTACGCCGAGTCCCACGACCGGCTGCACGCCCCCGCGCCGATCCTCAAGCAGCTCAGCGAGGCGGGCCTGACCGGCCGCAAGTCGGGCCGCGGCTTCTACACCTACGAGGCTCCCGGCAGCGCCGCCGTCGTGCGGGACGCACTGACGCCGCTGGACGGCGCCGCCCTCATCCCGGGCCGCGAGATCCGCTCCGTCGGTGTCGCGGGCTCCGGCACCATGGCCTCCGGTATCGCCGAGGTCTTCGCCAAGGCCGGGTACGAGGTCGTCCTCGCCGCCCGCAGCGAGGAGAAGGCGCAGGCCGCCAAGGCCCGTATCGGCAAGTCGCTCTCGCGTTCCGTCGACAAGGGCCGGATGACCGCCGAGGCCGCCGCGCAGACCCTGGACCGGATCACCGCAGCGGGCTCCTACGAGTCCTTCGCCGACGTCGACCTGGCCGTCGAGGCCGTCGCCGAGGACCTGGAGATCAAGCAGCAGCTGTTCCAGGCGCTGGACAAGGTCTGCAAGCCGGGCGCGGTCCTGGCCACCACGACCTCCTCGCTGCCCGTCGTCGCCTGCGCCCGCGCCACCTCGCGCCCGCAGGACGTGATCGGCATGCACTTCTTCAACCCGGCGCCGGCGATGAAGCTGGTCGAGGTCGTCCGTACGGTGTTGACGGCCGAGGACGTCCACGCGACGGTTCGCGAGGTGTGCGGACGGATCAAGAAGCACGCGGTCGACTGTGGCGACCGTGCAGGCTTCATCGTGAACGCCCTGCTTTTCCCGTACCTCAACAACGCGATCAAGATGGTGCAGGAGCACTATGCATCTCTTGACGACATCGACGCGGCGATGAAGCTGGGCGGCGGCTACCCGATGGGCCCCTTCGAACTCCTGGACGTCGTCGGACTCGACGTCTCCCTGGCGATCGAGAAGGTCCTGCACCGCGAGTTCCGCGACCCGGGCCTGGCCCCCGCGCCGCTCCTGGAGCACCTGGTGGCCGCGGGCTGCCTCGGCCGCAAGACGGGCCGTGGCTTCCGCGAATATGCCCGCCGCTGACGGCGCCGGCGACTGGTTCAGAGGCGAGACGGACTGGGGCGGACTGCTCGGCCCCACCGGAGGGCCCCCGCCCGTGCAGGGCGGGGTCACCCCCGTACATGCGCAACAAGCTGCGCACATGCAGTACGTTCGGGTCATGTCCCAGCCCGCCAAGTCCTCACGTACACCAGCCACGCCCGACGCGCCGGAAAGTGCCGCAGGCGGTCGCGCGGCCGCCCAGCGGCTCAAGATGCGCCGCGAGCTGGCGGCCGCGGCGATGGAGCTGTTCGCGACCAAGGGGTACGAGGCGACCACCGTCGACGAGATCGCGGCCGCTGCCGGGGTCGCGCGCCGCACCTTCTTCCGCCACTTCCGCTCCAAGGAAGAGGCGATCTTCCCCGACCACGACGACACGTTGATCCGTGCGGAGGCCGTGCTCAATGCGGCTCCCGCGCACGAGCACCCGCTCGACACGGTGTGCCGCGGCATCAAGGAAGTCATGCGGATGTACGCGGCGCGGCCCGAGATCTCCGTCGCCCGCTACAAGCTCACCCGCGAGGTGCCCACCCTGCGCGAGGCGGAGATCGCGTCGGTGGCGCGTTACGAGCGCCTCTTCACCCGCTATCTCCTCGGCCACTTCGACGAGCACGCGCACGACGACGACGCCAACGACGACCCGCTGCTCGCGGAGGTCGCCGCGTCCGCCGTGGTCACCGCCCACAACCACGTCCTCAGACGCTGGCTGCGGGCGGGCGGCCAGGGCGACGTGGAGGCGCAGCTCGACCACGCCTTCGCGATCGTGCGCAAGACGTTCGGGACGGGCATCGGGGCAGGGCGCAGCACCACGACGACGACCCCTCCGCCGGCTCCCGCGGCCGTCTCCACCCAGGGCGAGGTCCTGGTCGCCGTCGCCCGTACCGACGCCCCGCTGGACGAGGTCATGCGGACCATCGAGCAGGCGCTGAAGGACCGCTGAGGTCTCTTCCGCCCTGTGATGACGGCCACCCTTCAGGGTGGCCGTTTTGGCATGTCAGAGCCCCTTTTCCAGCATCTTTCAGGGGCCGTTCGATCGATCATCGCTCATTTGTTACGTAAAGATTTCACCTGAGAGCAATCTCTGGCACTCAGTGCCTTGCAAGGTGACACGCGGTGTCATACGTTGAAGGAGTCCGGGCGGCCGGCGTGCAGAGACCATGCGTACGTCGGCTGTCCCAACAAGTCATCGGCTTGCCCCGCCCGGACGCCTGCGTCACAGGCAACCTCCCGCGCCACAAAGCGCTGCCGCACAGCATGACCGCCGAACCGACGGCACCGACGTAACCCTCAGCGTCCCTCCCTCAGGACGCGTATCGCCGGAGGCAACACCGTGACCACCAAGGACATCCTGGACGCGATCCAGTCGCCGGAATCGACGCCGGCCGACTTCGCCGCCCTGCCGCTCCCCGAGTCGTACCGCGCGATCACCGTGCACAAGGACGAGACGGAGATGTTCGCGGGCCTGGAGACCCGTGACAAGGACCCGCGCAAGTCGATCCACCTGGACGAGGTTCCGCTGCCGGAGCTCGGCCCGGGCGAGGCCCTGGTGGCCGTCATGGCCTCCTCGGTCAACTACAACTCCGTGTGGACCTCGATCTTCGAGCCGCTGTCGACCTTCGGGTTCCTGGAGCGCTACGGCAAGCTGTCGGAGCTGACCAAGCGCCACGACCTGCCGTACCACATCATCGGCTCCGACCTCGCGGGCGTCGTCCTGCGCACCGGCCCGGGCGTCAACGCCTGGAAGCCCGGTGACGAGGTCGTCGCGCACTGCCTGTCCGTCGAGCTCGAGTCCTCGGACGGCCACAACGACACCATGCTCGACCCCGAGCAGCGCATCTGGGGCTTCGAGACGAACTTCGGCGGCCTCGCCGAGATCGCGCTCGTCAAGTCCAACCAGCTGATGCCCAAGCCGGACCACCTCAGCTGGGAGGAGGCCGCCGCCCCGGGCCTGGTCAACTCCACCGCCTACCGCCAGCTGGTCTCCCGCAACGGCGCCGGCATGAAGCAGGGCGACAACGTCCTGATCTGGGGCGCGAGCGGCGGCCTCGGCTCGTACGCCACCCAGTTCGCGCTGGCCGGCGGCGCCAACCCGATCTGTGTCGTCTCCAGCCCGCAGAAGGCGGAGATCTGCCGCTCGATGGGCGCCGAGGCGATCATCGACCGCAACGCCGAGGACTACAAGTTCTGGAAGAACGAGCACGAGCAGGACCCGCGGGAGTGGAAGCGCTTCGGCAAGCGCATCCGCGAACTGACCGGCGGCGAGGACGTCGACATCGTCTTCGAGCACCCCGGCCGCGAGACCTTCGGCGCCTCCGTGTACGTCACGCGCAAGGGCGGCACCATCGTCACCTGCGCCTCGACCTCGGGCTACAACCACGAGTACGACAACCGCTACCTGTGGATGTCCCTGAAGCGGATCATCGGCTCGCACTTCGCCAACTACCGGGAGGCCTGGGAGGCCAACCGGCTCATCGCGAAGGGCAAGATCCACCCGACGCTGTCGAAGGTCTACTCCCTGGAGGAGACCGGGCAGGCGGCCTACGACGTGCACCGCAACCTCCACCAGGGCAAGGTCGGCGTGCTGTGCCTGGCCCCCGAGGAGGGCCTCGGCGTGCGCGACGAGGAGCTGCGTGCCAAGCACATCGACGCCATCAACCGCTTCCGCAACATCTGAGACACCCGGGGTCATAGATGACTGAGCGTCAGCCCGCCGAAGGTGTGCGGGAGAAGGACCGGCCGTGGCTCATGCGCACGTACGCCGGTCACTCCACGGCCGAGGCGTCCAACGAGCTGTACCGGCGCAACCTCGCCAAGGGGCAGACAGGCCTGTCGGTCGCGTTCGACCTGCCGACGCAGACCGGCTACGACTCCGACCACATCCTCGCCCGCGGCGAGGTCGGCCGGGTCGGTGTGCCGGTCGCGCACCTCGGTGACATGCGCCGGCTGTTCCAGGACATCCCCCTGGAGCAGATGAACACCTCGATGACGATCAACGCCACCGCCATGTGGCTGCTGGCGCTCTACCAGGTCGTCGCCGAGGAGCAGGGTGCGGACATCACCCGGCTCCAGGGCACGACCCAGAACGACATCGTCAAGGAGTACCTGTCCCGCGGCACGCACGTCTTCCCGCCGGGGCCGAGCCTCCGTCTGACGACGGACATGATCGCGTACACGGTCTCCCACCTCCCGAAGTGGAACCCGATCAACATCTGCAGCTACCACCTGCAGGAGGCGGGCGCCACGCCGGTCCAGGAGATCGCGTACGCGATGTCCACGGCGATCGCGGTCCTGGACGCCGTCCGGGACTCCGGCCAGGTGCCGCAGGAGCGCATGGGCGATGTCGTCGGCCGTATCTCCTTCTTCGTGAACGCGGGCGTCCGCTTCGTCGAGGAGATGTGCAAGATGCGTGCCTTCGGCCGGATCTGGGACAAGATCACGCTTGAGCGCTACGGCATCCAGGACCCCAAGCACCGCCGCTTCCGCTACGGCGTCCAGGTCAACTCCCTGGGCCTGACGGAGGCGCAGCCGGAGAACAACGTCCAGCGGATCGTGCTCGAGATGCTGGCCGTGACCCTCTCCAAGGACGCACGCGCGCGTGCCGTCCAGCTCCCGGCCTGGAACGAGGCGTTGGGCCTGCCCCGCCCCTGGGACCAGCAGTGGTCGCTGCGCATCCAGCAGGTCCTGGCGCACGAGAGCGACCTGCTGGAGTACGAGGACATCTTCGAGGGCTCGCACGTCATCGAGGCGAAGGTCGCGGGGCTCGTCGAGGAGTCCCTGGCCGAGATCGAGCGGATCCAGGAGATGGGCGGCGCGATGGCCGCCGTCGAGTCCGGCTACCTCAAGTCGCAGCTCGTCTCCTCGCACGCCGAGCGGCGCGCCCGTATTGAGTCCGGTCAAGAGAAGATCGTGGGCGTCAACATCTTCGAGACGACCGAGCCCAATCCACTCACGGCCGATCTCGACACAGCCATCCAGACGGTCGATCCGGCTGTCGAGGCCCGGGTCATCGCCTCGCTGCAGCACTGGCGCGACACCCGCTACCAGCCGCCCTTCAACCACCCGCGCCCCTGCAAGGCGCTGGAGAAGCTGAAGGAGGCCGCCAAGGGCACCGACAACCTCATGGAGGCCACCCTGGAGTGCGCCCGCGCCGGAGTCACGACCGGCGAGTGGGCCGGGGCCCTGCGCGAGGTGTTCGGCGAGTTCCGGGCGCCGACGGGCGTCTCGTCCGCCCCGGTCGCGGTCGCCGCGGCGGAGGGCTCGGCGCTGAACGACGTGCGCCGCAAGGTGGACGACACCGCCCGCGACCTCGGCGTCGGCAAGCTCCGCTTCCTGGTCGGCAAGCCCGGCCTGGACGGGCACTCCAACGGCGCCGAGCAGATCGCCGTGCGGGCCCGCGACGCCGGCTTCGAGGTGGTCTACCAGGGCATCCGGCTCACCCCCGAGCAGATCGTGGACGCGGCCCTCGCCGAGGACGTGCACGCGGTCGGCCTGTCCATCCTCTCCGGCTCGCACGCGCAGCTGGTCCCGGACGTGCTGGAGCGCCTCCGTGTGGCCGGTGCCACAGATATACCGGTGATCGCCGGTGGCATCATCCCCAATGGCGACGCCGAACAGCTGCGGGCCGCCGGAGTGGCCGCGGTCTTCACCCCGAAGGACTTCGACATCACCGGAATCATCGGCCGCATCGTCGACGAGATCCGGAAAGCGAACAAGCTCGACCCCCTGGAGGTCCCCGCATGACCACGCCCGTCAACCGTCTGCGTCCGCGACGCTCCTGCCTCGCGGTCCCCGGGAGCAACCCCCGCTTCCTGGAGAAGGCGCAGGGCCTCCCCGCCGACCAGGTCTTCCTCGACCTCGAGGACGCGTGCGCCCCGCTCGCCAAGCCCGAGGCGCGGCACACCATCGTCAAGTTCCTCAACGAGGGCGACTGGACCGGCAAGACGAGGGTCGTGCGCGTCAACGACTGGACGACCGAGTGGACGTACCGCGACGTCGTCACGGTCGTCGAGGGTGCCGGCCAGAACCTCGACTGCATCATGCTGCCGAAGGTGCAGACCGCCCAGCAGATCGTCGCCCTGGACCTGCTGCTGACGCAGATCGAGAAGACGATGGGCTTCGAGGTCGGAAAGATCGGCATCGAGGCGCAGATCGAGAACGCCCAGGGCCTCAACAACGTCAACGAGATCGCGACGGCCTCCCAGCGCGTCGAGACGATCATCTTCGGCCCGGCCGACTTCATGGCGTCGATCAACATGAAGTCGCTGGTCGTGGGCGAGCAGCCGCCCGGCTACCCGGCGGACGCCTACCACTACATCCTGATGAAGATCCTGATGGCCGCCCGCGCCAACAACCTCCAGGCGATCGACGGTCCCTACCTGCAGATCCGCAACATCGACGGCTACCGCGAGGTCGCCCAGCGCGCCGCGGCCCTCGGTTTCGACGGCAAGTGGGTGCTGCACCCGGGCCAGGTCGAGGCGTCCAACGAGATCTTCTCGCCCTCCCAGGAGGACTACGACCACGCCGAGCTGATCCTGGACGCGTACGACTACTACACGTCCGAGGCGGGCGGCAAGAAGGGCTCCGCGATGCTCGGCGACGAGATGATCGACGAGGCCAGCCGCAAGATGGCGCTGGTCATCTCCGGCAAGGGGCGTGCGGCCGGTATGCAGCGCACGTCGAAGTTCGAGACCCCCGACAACTGAGGAGCCCTGAGCGCGATGCAGTTCGGACGCACCTACGAGGAGTTCGAGGTCGGGGCGACGTACAAGCACTGGCCGGGCAAGACGGTCACGGAGTACGACGACCACCTGTTCTGTCTCCTCACCATGAACCACCACCCGCTCCACATGGACACCAACTATGCGGAGAAGACGACGGACTTCGGCAAGAACGTCGTCGTGGGCAACTACATCTACTCCCTGCTGCTCGGCATGTCCGTCCCGGACATCTCCGGCAAGGCGATCGCCAACCTGGAGATCGAGTCGCTCAAGCACGTGGCGCCGACCTTCCACGGCGACACGATCTACGGCCAGACGACCGTGCTCGACAAGTGGCCGTCCAAGTCCAAGAACGACCGCGGCATCGTCTACGTCGAGACCAAGGGCTACAAGCAGGACGGCACGCTGGTCTGCGTGTTCCGCCGCAAGGTGATGGTGCCGACCGAGACGTACATCAAGGAGCGCGGCGGCGAGCAGCCCGGCCGCCCGGAGCTCACCGCACCTGCGGAAAAGAAGTCGGAGAAGTAAGCCATGGCCCGTCTCGCCCAGACCGCCGGTCTGACCGACATCCAGCAGGAGGTCCTCTCCACCGTCCGCGACTTCGTGGACAAGGAGATCATCCCGGTCGCCACCGAGCTGGAGCACCGCGACGAGTACCCGCAGCAGATCGTCGACGGCCTCAAGGAACTCGGCCTGTTCGGCCTGATGATCCCCGAGGAGTACGGGGGCCTGGGCGAGTCGCTCCTCACCTACGCCCTGTGCGTCGAGGAGATCGCCCGTGGCTGGATGTCGGTGTCCGGCATCATCAACACGCACTTCATCGTGGCGTACATGCTCAAGCAGCACGGCACGCAGGAGCAGAAGGACCACTTCCTGCCGCGCATGGCGGCCGGCGACATCCGCGGCGCCTTCTCCATGTCGGAGCCGGGCCTCGGCTCGGACGTGTCCGCCATCACCTCCAAGGCGGTCAAGGACGGCGACGAGTACGTCCTCAACGGCCAGAAGATGTGGCTGACCAACGGCGGAACGTCAAGTCTGGTCGCCGTACTGGTCCGAAGTGATGAAGGACACCCCGAAGGCACAGCGCCCCACAAGTCGATGACGACCTTCCTGGTCGAGAAGGAGCCCGGCTTCGGAGAGGTCCGCCCCGGCCTCACCATCCCCGGGAAGATCGACAAGATGGGCTACAAGGGCGTCGACACCACCGAACTCATCATGGACGGCCTGCGAATTCCGGCCAACCGGGTGCTCGGTGGCCAGACCGGCCGGGGTTTTTACCAAATGATGGACGGCGTGGAGGTCGGCCGTGTGAACGTGGCGGCGCGTGGCTGCGGCGTCGCTCAGCGCGCGTTCGAGCTCGGCGTCCAGTACGCCCAGCAGCGTCACACTTTCGGCAAGGCGATCGCCCAGCACCAGGCCATCCAGTTCAAGCTGGCCGAGATGGCTACCAAGGTCGAGGCCGCGCATGCCATGATGGTCAACGCAGCACGCAAAAAGGACTCCGGGGAGCGAAACGACCTTGAGGCCGGCATGGCGAAGTACCTCGCCTCCGAGTACTGCAAGGAGGTCGTGGAGGACGCCTTCCGGATCCACGGCGGCTACGGCTTCTCCAAGGAGTACGAGATCGAGCGCCTCTACCGCGAGGCCCCGATGTTGCTGATCGGTGAAGGTACGGCCGAGATCCAAAAAATGATCATCGGTCGCAGGCTGCTCGAAGAGTATCGGTTCCAGGGCTAGATGTCCGGATACGGGGTGTTTTCTTGGAGAAGAAGATCACACCCCGTCAGCACTCTTCGGCCGCCGACTCGGCTTCCTGGCTTGCCCAGTTGCGGCCCGCGACCGGTACCATCCCGGGAAAGCCGCCGTCCCCCGTTCCAGCGCGGCATCATCCGCTACGAAGGTCATCCATGCCCCACAGCCAAACCTCTGCACCACGCGACAGCCGGGCCGGCGTACGCCTCGCGCGCGGAGCATCGCCGTGGCTTCTGCCGACCGTCGCCACCGCAGCCCTCAGCCTGGCCCGTGCGCGCCGCTCCGGCGTCGCCAAGGCCGTGGCCGTGCCCGCCACCGCGCTCGCGGCGGGCATGCTGTGGTTCTTCCGCGACCCCGAGCGCGAGATCGCCCCGGGCCGGGTCATCTCGCCCGCCGACGGTGTGGTGCAGAGCATCATGCCGTGGAAGGACGGCCGTACCCGCGTCGCGATCTTCATGAGCCCGCTCAACGTCCACGTCAACCGCGCGCCGCTCTCCGGCGAGGTGACCTCGGTCGAGCACATCCCCGGCGGGTTCGTGCCGGCGTTCAACAAGGAGAGCGAGAACAACGAGCGCGTAGTCTGGCATTTCGACACCGAACTCGGCGACATCGAGATGATCCAGATCGCCGGCGCGGTGGCCCGCCGCATCGTGCCGTACATCCCGCAGGGGACGAAGGTCGAGCAGGGTGACCGCATCGGTCTGATCCGCTTCGGCTCGCGCGTCGACATCTACCTGCCCGAGGGCGTGGAGGTCGCGGTCGAGGTCGGCCAGAAGACCGTGGCTGGGGTGACTCGCATTGACCGTGATTGATCCTGATACCCAGGCGGGCTGGGTGCCCGAGGCCGACGGGGTGGACGAAGAGGAGGAGATGCCCCTCTCTCTCCGCCTCTCAATAGCGGACACCCTCACCCTCGGCAACGCCACGTGCGGCTTCATGGCGGTGTACTTCACCACCACCGGAATCCTGATCCCGCACCTCACCGGCGACCAGGAGACCGGCATGGCCCGCCACAGCGCGGCCACCGCGGTCATCCTGATGCTGTGCGCGGCGGTCTTCGACCTGTTCGACGGCCTGGTGGCACGCAAACTGCGCTCCTCCCCCATGGGCGCGGAGCTGGACAACCTGTCGGACCTGATCAGCTTCGGTCTGGCGCCGGCGTACTTCGTCCTCGTCTACGGCATGGTCGCGGACGACGCACATCAGCGGGTGGCCGCGGTCGGGGCAATCGTGGTGCTCCTGGCCGTGGTGCTGCGTCTGGCGAGATTCTCCTGCGTGACCGTCCCGAACGGCATGTTCCAGGGCATGCCGTCACCGTTCGGCGCGCTGACGGTCGTCTCGATCGTGCTCCTCGAGCTGCCCTTCGTGGCAACCCTCCTGGCGATCCTGGGCACGGCCTGGCTGATGGTGAGCCGGGTCGAGTACCCGAAGCCGCGGGGCCGCCTCGCCGTGGCGATGCTGACCTGGATCGTCGTGTCGATGGGTCTGCTGGCGGCCTGGGCGTTCGACGCCCCGAGCGGCCAGCTGCTCCTCCAGACGGGTTGCGCGCTCCAGCTGGTCACCGGTGCGGTGATCCCCCTGTTCGCCACGGCTCGCCGGGTGAACAACTTCCGCGACAACCGGCGCGAGGCGCGGGCGGCGCAGTTGCCGTAGCGGCGCTTGTACGACGCCGAAGGGCCCCGAACCCATTGGGTTCGGGGCCCTTCGGCTGCTGATTGGCTCAACCAGATCCAGCCCCTCCGGCGTTTGAGGAGCCGGGGGTCCGGGGGTCGGCCCCCGGGTCGGGACGGGTAGGGGCGGCGGGGGCGAAAAAGCCTGGTCTCAGGTCAGGAAGTCCCGGCCGATCTGCTCCGCGACCCGTTCCAGGATCGGCCCCGCATCCGCAATGCACTTGGCGACGTCCGGCTCCACGGAGGTCAGCGGATACGCCCGTCGGATCCCCGCCCGTCCCAGCGCGTCCGGCGGCAGCGCCAGGCGGCCGCACACCGCGACGACCTCCTTGTCCGCGGCGCGTGCCGCGGCGGCGACCCCGGCCGGGGCCTTGCCGTGCAGGGTCTGCTCGTCCAGGGAGCCCTCCCCGGTGATCACCAGGTCCGCCCACTCCAGTGCCGGCGCGAAGCCGAGCACGTCGAGCATCACCTCGATGCCGGGGCGGAAGGCGGCGCCGAGGAGCAGGGCGCCGTAGCCGATGCCGCCCGCCGCACCCGCGCCCGGGGACGCGGCGAATTCCGCCGCCTTCGCGCCGACCGCTTCCTCCAGCACCTTCGCGTAGTGCGCGAGAGCCGTGTCCAGGGCCTCCACATCGTCCGGGGAGGCGCCCTTCTGCGGGCCGTAGACGGCGGGTGCGCCCTTCGTGCCGGTCAGCGGGTTGTCGACGTCGCTCGCCAGGACCAGGTCGACGGAGGCGAGGCGCGGGTCCAGGCCGAACAGGTCAGCGGAGGCGAGCTCGCTCAGACCGCCGCCGCCCGGGGGAACCGGCTCACCGTCCCCGTCGAGGAACCGCGCACCCAGCGCGGACAGCATCCCGGCGCCGCCGTCGGTGGTCGCGCTGCCGCCGACACCGAAGACGATCGTGCGCGCGTCCGCGTCCAGCGCGGCCCGCAGCAGCTCGCCGGAGCCGTACGTCGATGCCGTGAGCGGTGCGAAGACGCCGGCCGGCAGTCGCTGCAGCCCGCTCGCCTCGGCCATCTCCACGACCGCCGTGCCCGCGCGCAGTGCGAAGGCCGCCGTCACCTCGTCGCCCAGCGGCCCCGCGACGCGCACCTCGCGCCGCTCGAAACCGGCCGCGACCGCCGCGTCCACCGTCCCGTCGCCGCCGTCGGCCACGGGCAGCGACTCCACCTGGAGCTCCGGCACGACCCGGCGCAGCCCGGCCGTCACCCGCTGGGCGACCTGCACGGCCGTCAGCGACCCCTTGAACTTGTCCGCGGCGATGAGCACGCGCTGTGTCACCTGTTTCCCCTTGCTCTCCGGGCCTCGCGCACGTCAAGGCCAGTCGCGCCGCTGCGACCTTAACCGGGGGAGACCCCCGGCGTCATTCCGTGACCGGAGCCTGGGACACCGGTGGGTGCCTGCCGGGGGTCTGCTGTGCGTCCCTTGCCGGACACCGCGCAGGCCTCGCCCAAATTGGGTAAACCTTCTGCTATGACCCCTGTGGGCACTGAGCCAGAGCTCGCGGACCGCATCCTCGGGGGCTGGCTGGGCCGGATCTCGGGCAACATGCTCGGCAAGCCGGTCGAGCAGGGCGACCTGTGGACGCGGGACCGTATCGACCGCTATCTGCGGCAGGCCGCCGCACTGCCCCTCACCGACTACCTTCCCGAGCCCGCCGACGAGAGCGACGGCTTCGAGCTGCGCCCGGAGTGGCGCCAGTGCGTGCGCGGCCGTATCCACGGCAGCTGCCGTGACGACGACGTCGACTACGCGATCCTGGGCCTCGACCTCCTGGAGACTCACGGCTTCGACTTCAGCACCGAGCAGGTCGGCGAGCTGTGGCTGCTGCGGCTGCCGTATCTGCAGACGTTCACGGCGGAGCGGGCCACGTACCGCAATCTCGCCAACGGGCTGAAGCCGCCGCTGACGGCCACGTACGACAACCCGTACCAGGAGTGGATCGGCGCCCTGATCCGCGCCGACATCTACGGCTGGACCTGCCCCGGCGTACCGCGCCGCGCCGCCTCCCTGGCCCGCCGGGACGCCGTGCTGTCGCATACCGGCAACGGCGTGTACGGCGCGATGTGGGCGGCGGCGCTGATCGCGGCGGCCTTCACCGCTCCCACCGTGCGGCACGCGATCGACCAGGCCCTCGCGGTCGTCCCGGCGAGCAGTCGGCTCGCCCGTACCGTGCGGCGGGTCGTCTCCCTCCACGACACGCGGATGACCTGGGAGGACACGCTCACCACGGTCGCCGAGGAGACCGCCGGGCTCGGCTGGATCCACACCATCCCGAACGCCGCGGTACTCACCGCGGGCCTTCTGTACGGCGACGGCGACTTCACCCGCACCATCACGCTGACCGTCCGCGGCGGCCTGGACACCGACTCCAACGGGGCGACGGCCGGCTCGGTGGCGGGCGTACTGACCGGGGCGGACGCGATTCCGGCGCAGTGGAAGGAGCCGCTGCAGGACACGGTCCGCAGTGCGGTGTTCGGCTTCGACGGGGTGCGGATCAGCGAGCTGGCGCAGCGGACGGTGCAGCTGGCCCAGGCGGAGACCTAGCTAGGGCCTGTCGTTTGGATCAGCCCGGCGTCGCGGGGTCTGGCACGCACTCCCCCACTGCCTCAAGGGCGTGGGGGACCTCCAGCCGCGTTGTCGTCACTCTCCCCCACTCTCGACTTCGCTCGAGCGGGGGGGACCCCCATGACCCCGCTCGGGGCTGGCTATGGCCGACCTGATCCAAACGACAGGCCCTGGCCGAGGGCGAGCCTGGTCCGTCGCTTCCCCGGGCCGGGCAGCGACGGCAAGATGGGGCTGCGCGAGCTGGTTACCCTTCCTGGATGACCTCCACGCCAGACTTCGCCACGTATCTCGCCGGCCTGCCCCGCATTCTCGCCGGGGCCGCCGCCCTCTTCCGCGACGCCGAGGGCCGGGTGCTGCTCGTCGAGCCCAACTACCGTGAGGGCTGGGCGCTGCCGGGTGGCACGATCGAGTCCGACGACGGCGAGACCCCGCGTCAGGGCGCGCGCCGCGAGACGCTCGAGGAGATCGGCCTCGACCGCGAACTGGGCCCGCTGCTCGCGGTCGACTGGGTGTACAAGCCGAGCTGGCCGCCGCTGGTCGCCTATCTGTACGACGGCGGTGTCCTCGACGAGGACGACCTCAAGGCGATCCGCCTGCAGGAGGAGGAACTGCTCTCCTGGCGCCTCGTCCCCCGCGAGGAACTCGACGAATACCTGCTGGGCACCCTCGGCCACCGCGTCCGGGTCGCCCTGGACGTCCTGGCGGAGGGCTCGGGCACGGCCGAGCTGGAGAACGGGCAGCGGGTGGCCTGACCGGGCGTCGGCTCAACCTTGGGGGTCTCGGGGCTTGACGTCCACCTCGCGCAGCCCCTCGTCCCGCGCGGCGACTCGGGCCTCGGTCCGGTGGCCGCGCTCGATGTAGTCGCGGACGACGAGCTCGACGGCGTCCTGAGGGTTGCCGACGCCTGCCAGGACCATGACTTCCACGACGAGTTCGGCATCGAGCGAGACGGTGACCTTGGCCATGGCCATGGCCGGAATCTAGCACCGGACTGCGCGCACGAATATCCGTTCGCCCCGGCCGGTCCCCCGTCCTACCCTCGGTGCCATGAGCAAGCCCCTCGTCGCGATCCTCAGCGGTGCCGGTATCTCGACCGACTCCGGGATCCCCGACTACCGCGGTCCGAACGGGCTGTGGCGGAAGGATCCCGAGGCCGAGAAGCTCGTGACGTACGAGTACTACATGGGCGATCCGGAGATCCGTCGGCGGTCCTGGCAGATGCGGCGCAAGAACCGCACGCTGAAGGCCGAGCCCAACGCCGCGCACCGGGCCGTGGCGGAGCTGGAGCGGTCCGGGGTACCCGTGCGGGTGATCACACAGAATGTCGACGGGCTGCATCAGCTCGCCGGGTTGCCCGCCCGCAAGGTGCTCGAACTGCACGGCTCCGCACGGAGTTTCGTGTGCACCGGTTGTCATGCGCGCGGTCCGATGGAGGACGCGCTGGCCCGGGTCGAGGCCGGCGAGGACGACCCGGCGTGCCTGGAGTGCGGGGGCATTCTCAAGTCGGCGACGGTGATGTTCGGCGAGCGCCTCGACCCGGTGGTCCTCGGTGAGGCTCTCGCCATCACCAAGGCCTGCTCGGTGTTCATCGCCGTCGGCACCAGCCTGCAGGTACAGCCCGCGGCCGGACTCGCCGGCGTCGCCGCCGACAACGGCGCACGGCTCGTCATCGTCAATGCCGACCCGACGCCGTACGACGACCTCGCGGACGAAGTCGTACGGGAACCCATCGGCACCGCACTGCCCGAACTCCTGGACCGGTTGCACGCCGAGAGCCGCAGGTAGAGCCCGGACCGCCGTCCGGCGCGTCCACGACGGATCAGCTCCCGGCCGGGACGATGGTGCCGAAGGAGGCTGCGGCGATTTGCTGGATGTAGCGCATCTCGGTGCCGTCGAGGTTGTCGGGGTTGAGCGAGTAGACGATCTTGCGGGAGAGGTCGCTGGTGGCGAAGACGCCACTGGTGTAGCCGGGGCGGGAGCCGGTCTTGCCCCAGACCACGACGCCGTTGGCGGCCTTGACCCGCATCAGGCCCATGGTCATGCAGGCCCGGCCGGCGTCCGTCTGGGTGCGGCACTGGCTGCTGTGGTAGCTGGGGACGTCGGGGACCGCGAAGAGCTCGGCCTGCTGGGCCGGCGGAAGGAGCCGGCCGCGGAACAGTTGGGTGATGAAGCGGTCGAGGTCGGCGGGGGTGGAGATCATGCCGCCCTCGGCCCAGGGCCAGGGGCTCTGCTCGGTGACGTCCACCGGGTGCCTGGTACCATCCGCGGACTTGACCATCAGATAGCCGTGCGAGTGGGGGCCTGGCAGGGTCGCGTCGGCGGCGTCAGGGACGTAGGTGTCGTGCAGGCCGAGGGGACGGGTGATCCGGGACTGCACCTCGTGGGCGAAGGTGTGCCCGGTGATCTTCTCGATCAGCACACCGGCGACGTAGTAGTTCATGCCGTTGTACTGCTGCGCGGTGCCCGGCGCGAACTGCATCGGCTGACCGGCCATCAGGTCGATCACCTGCTGCGGGGTGAAGCTCTTCAGACGGTTGGCGGCGAACCATTCGGGGCTGCCGTCGCCGAAGTCCGGGCTGTCGGCCCCGCGCGGCAGGCCGCTGGTGTGGTTGAGCAGCCGGCCCACCGTGACCGGTGGCAGTCCCGCGGGCAGCACGCCCGGCAGGTAGTGCTGCACGGGTGTGTCCAGGTCGATCCGGTGCTCGGCGGCGAGTTGGAGCACGACGGTCGCGGTGAAGACCTTGGAGATGCTGCCGATCCGGAAGTGCCCGTTGCGTGGGACGCCCCGGCCGGTCTCCAGGTCGCCCACGCCCGAGGAACCCGACCAGTGGCCGGCGCTGCCGGTGATCCGCAGCAGCGCGCCGGTGACGTCCGCGCTGGGCAGACCTCCGATGGCCGCCCTGAGCTTGACCGGATCGAGCGCGGGCAGCGGCGTGCTGGCCGCCGCGGCCGCAGGCGCCGTAGCGGGGATCGCGGCGGAGGCGGGGGCGGCCACGCTCACGGCCAGGGCGGCCAGCACGGCGCCGGCGGCTGCCACGGTGGACCAACGGGTACGACGCACGGAGCAGTTCACGGCAAGGCTCTCCCAAGGTGATGGTCGGACCGGCGAACGCCCGGCCCGACCACGAGTCTCATGCACCCCGGCAGCCACGATCATCAGGAGCGTCCCCGAGTAACCCCCCACCGCACCCTGACAACTGACTCGGGGTCAGGCTCATACCTGATCAGGGTGACCCTGCCTGAACAACCCGATCTCAAGGCCCGCCCATCTGGAACAGTGCGGTTCCCCGCTCGAAATCGAGCAGTCGTCGCTTTCGGTCCAGGCCGCCGCCGTAACCCGTCAGGCTGCCGTTCGCGCCGACGACCCGGTGGCAGGGGACGATGATGCCGATCGGGTTCTTGCCGTTGGCGAGGCCGACGGCGCGGGACGCGGACGGGTTACCGAGGGCCGCGGCGAGTTCGCCGTAGGAGCGGGTCTCGCCGTAGGGGATCTCGCGGAGCTGGTCCCACACCATGCGCTGGAACGGGGTTCCGTGCAGGTGCAGTTCGAGGGTGAACTCCTTCAAGTCGCCTGAGAAATAGGCCTCCAGTTGTTCCTCTGCCGCTGCGAAGAGGGTCTCGTCCCGTGCGCCGAAGGACTCCTCCGGTGGGCGATGGCGCTGCTCGGTCATGTAGAGGCCGCACAGGATGCCGTCGTCGGCCACGAGGGTGAGGGGGCCGTACGGGCTGTCGATCACGGTGTGGTGCTTCACGGGGTTCATCGCGAACGTCCTTATACGGGCAGGAAGTTGATCGGATGGCTGTCGGTCGCCCACAGGTACTGGACGGCGTACGCCCGCCATGGGCGCCAGGCCGCCGCGCGGGCGGTGAGGGCCGCCGGTGTGGACGGGAGGCCCAGTTCCTGGGCGGCGCGGCGGATGCCGAGGTCGGTGGGGAGGAAGGCGTCGGGGTCGCCGAGGGCGCGCATGGCGATGACGTCGACGGTCCAGGGGCCGAAACCGGGGAGGGCGAGGAGCTGGGCGCGGGTTTCGGGCCAGTCGCTCTCGGGGCCCAAGTGGATGGTTCCGTCAGCGAGTCGGCGTACCAGGGTGGTGAAGCTGGTGCGGCGGGTGCGGGGCATGGCCAGGGACTCGGGGTCGAGGGCGGCGAGTGCCTCGGGGGTGGGGAAGAGGTGGGTGAGGCCGCCGTCGGGGTCGTCGATCGGGTCGCCGTGTGCCGTGACCAGGCGGGAGGCGTGGGTGCGGGCGGCGGCCGTGGAGACCTGCTGGCCGAGTACGGCGCGTACGGCGAACTCCGCCTCGTCGACCGTGCGCGGGACGCGTCGGCCGGGCGCCTTGTCCACCAGCGGCGCGAGGAGGGGGTCCGTGCGGAGCTGGTCGTCGATCGCGACCGGGTCGGCGTCCAGGTCGAGCATCCGGCGGCAGCGGCTGATGGCGACGGGCAGGTCGCGCAGGTCGCTGAGGGTGAGGCGGCAGGCGATGTGGTCGGGTTCGGGCGCCAGGGTCGCGATGCCGTGGCCGTACGGGAGGCGGAGGGTGCGGCGGTAGGCGCCCTCGCGCCACTCCTCCACGCCGGGTACGGCGGTCGCCGCGAGGTGGCCGAAGAGATTGTCGGGGTTGAGGGGGGCACGGAAGGGGAGGCGGAGGGTGAGGGCGCCGGGGGCCGCGGGGGCGTTCTTCTTGGGCAGCCTCGCCCGCAGGTCGCTCGGGGAGAGCGCGAAGACCTCGCGCACGGTGTCGTTGAAGGTGCGGATCGAGGAGAAGCCGGCGGCGAAGGCGATCTCCGCCATCGGGAGCGGGGTCGTCTCGATCAACAGGCGGGCCGTCTGGGCGCGTTGGGCACGTGCCAGGGCCAGGGGGCCGGCGCCGAGTTCGGCCAGCAGCTGGCGTTCGATCTGGCGGGTGCTGTAGCCGAGGCGGGCGGCGAGGCCGGGGACGCCGTCGCGGTCCACTGTGCCGTCGGCGATCAGGCGCATCGCGCGGGCCACGAGGTCGGCGCGCTGGTTCCACTCCGGGGAGCCCGGGCTGGTGTCGGGGCGGCAGCGCTTGCAGGCCCGGAACCCGGCCTGCTGGCAGGCGGCCGCGCTCGGGTAGAAGGTCATGTTCTCGGGCTTGGGCGGTACGACCGGGCAGCTGGGCCGGCAGTAGATGCGGGTGGTCAGGACCGCCGTGAAGAACCATCCGTCGAAGCGGGCGTCCTTGGACTGGACGGCGCGTACGCAGCGCTCTCGGTCGGTGTGCATCCCGTTCTGCATGCGTCCAGCATCGGCGATGGGCGGGACCGGGGCTGGCGAGAATCCGACATCAAGGTGGTGTGGGCTGGAGCGGTCCGGATCACCCTCTCCTGTGCACGGTACGTGGTGGGTACGCTGCCCTGCATGGACCGTGGACGGCAGCGACCGATGTGGCCGCTGTACGCGGCGGGGTTCACCACCGCCTTCGGGGCGCACGGTATCGCCGCGAACCTCGGGGGTGCCGGAAAGGGCGCGGTCACCTCGCTGCTCGTCCTGGGCGGTCTGCTGGCGCTCTACGACGGGGCGGAGGTCGTCCTGAAGCCGGTCTTCGGCACGGTGGCCGACCGGGTGGGGGCACGGCCGGTGCTGCTCGGCGGGCTGGTGGCGTTCGCCGCCGCGTCCGCGGTGTACGTCCTCGCGGACAGCCCGGGGTGGCTGTGGGCCGCGCGGCTCGGGCAGGGCGCGGCGGCGTCCGCGTTCTCGCCGGCCGCGTCCGCGCTGGTGGCCCGGCTGAATCCGGCGGCCAAGCACGGGCGGGTCTTCGGGAGTTACGGCTTCTACAAGTCCGTCGGCTACACCCTGGGACCGCTGCTCGGCGGGATGCTGGTGTGGGCGGGCGGGCTGCGGCTGCTGTTCGCCGTACTGGCGGTGCTCGGTGCCGCCGTCGCGGTGTGGGCGCTGGTCGCCGTGCCCGTCGTGGCGCCGCTCCCCCGCGCCCGGCAGACCCTGCTGGACCTGGCGCGGCGGCTGACGGACCCGGCGTTTCTCGTACCGACGGCCGCGCTCGCGGGGGCCACGGCCGCGCTCTCGGCCGGGGTGGGCTTTCTGCCGGTGTCCGGTGCGGTGGCGGGGCTCGGGACGGTGGCGACGGGGGCTGCGGTGTCGGTGCTGGCGGGGTGTGCGGCGATCGTACAGCCGCGTGCCGGGCGGGCCTTGGACGCGGGGCGGCTCACCGCGGGCGCGGGGCTCACCACCGGGCTGCTGCTCGCGGCAACCGGCCTGGCCTGCGCGATGCTGCCCGGCCTGAGCGGGGTCCTGCTCGCCGCCGCCCTCATCGGCACCGGCACCGGCCTGATCACCCCACTGGGCTTCGCGACCCTGGCCTCCGCGACCCCGCAGGAACGGCTCGGGCAGACGATGGGCGCGGCGGAACTCGGCCGCGAGCTCGGGGATGCTGGCGGCCCGTTGCTGGTGGCGGGGGTGGCGGCCGCAGCGACCCTGACGTATGGGTTCGGGGCGTTGGCGGTGGTGCTGGGGTGCTTGGCGGTGGGGGTTGCGGCGGGGGTACGGAGGGCGACGGCCGGGGCACGCTGAGGCGGGAGCGGGGCGGACCGGATGACGGGCGGGCGCACGCTGCCCATGCGAGCAGTTCGCACACGCTGTCGACGCCAGACAGCGCCCGCCCGCGTCCACTCCGGGGAAGGCGCTGCCCCCGTGCAGTCCGTGCGAGCGGCGGCGCCCCCGTCCGGCCCGGGCATGCGCCCGCACCCCATCGAGTCCAGGCGAGCACCAGCGCCATCACCGGCCCGCGCCGCCACCTGCAGCCGGCGCTCACGTCTCCCGCCGGTCCGGACCAGCGCCCGCCCCCCGTCCACCCCGGGCAAGAGCCCACCAGTCCAGGCGAGCGCGCATCCGCCATCACCCCCAGGGCAGGCGCCCGCCTTACGTCAGCACGCTGCCCAGCAGATGCAGCAGATCCCCCGTCGCGTCCGCCGCGCCGAGGGCGGGTAGGACGCCGAGGGCCAGTACCGCCGCGGCGATCGGGCGCAGGTGGGGTGGCGGGGCCGTCTGCAGGGCGGCGACGCGGCGGGTGACGGCGCGGTCGGAGAAGTTCAGTGCGCAGCCGGGGCGGTGGGCGACCAGGGCGGCTCGGGCCAGGGCCTGGGCGGTGGTCCGGCGGTCGCCCACTGCCTCGGCAGCGCATTCGTCGGCCCAGCGCTCCACCAGGTAGGCGACCGTCGTACGCACCGGTGCGAGCAGGGGGTTCACCGCTGCGGCGAGGGTGACCGCGTGGACGAGCAGGGAGTGGCGGTGCGCGAGGTGGGCGCGCTCGTGGGCGAACAGGACGCGGCGTTCGGCGGGGCGCAACGCGGCGAGCATCGCGGAGGTGACCAGGATCCGGCCCGGGGTTCCGGGCACCGCGAACGCCTGCGCGCTCGGTGAGGCCGCGACGACGAGTTCGGTGCCGTCCGGGTGGCCCTCGCACAGGTGTCGCAGGGTGCGGCGGGTGGCGCGTGCGGCGCGGACCGCCCGCAGGACCCGGCAGGCGGCCACCGCGAGAACCGCCAGCGCGGCGAGGGCGACGATCTCCGGGACGGGATCGGGCAGTACCCTGCCGTCCTCACGGGCGTCTGCGACGATCGGCGGCGCCTCGCCGACGAGGGTGACGGTCAGCAGGACCAACGCCCAGGTGGTGGCGCCCGCGGCGAGGACGGCGGCCGCGGTCAGGGCTCGGGCCGCCGGAGCGGGCGCGAGGCGCAGGCCGACCTGCGGGCTGACGAAAGCGAGCAGCAGGGAGAGCAGGAGCGGGGTGTAGACGTCGATCCTCATGGCCCGCGCCGCCTCCTTCGCCCGCTGCCTCTGCGCCTCCTTGTCGAAACAGGCGCGTCTCGTGAACTCCGTGCCGGTGCTGCGGCCGCCGCCTCACGCACCGCTCTCGCCGAGGAGTGCCCGCAGCGCGGCCTCCTCCGCCGGGCTCAGTCCCGTGACGAACTGCTGGAGGGCGGCTATCGGGTCGGGGCCGCGGTCCAGGGCCTGGTGCATGGCCTCGGCGGTCATCTGTGCCGCGTTCTTCGCCGGACGGTAGGCACCGCGCCGGCCGTCGGCGTCCCGCAGGACGAGGCTCTTGTCGTGCAGTCGCCGCAGGATCGTGTGCACGGTGTTGTAGGCGAGGTCGCCGCCGAGGTCGGTCTGGATCTCGGCAGGCGTGAGGGCCCGGTCCGTCGCCCACAGGGTGGCGAGGACCTCGCTCTCCAGCTCGCCGGGGCTGCGTCGCTCGCCCCTGCCGCGAGAAGTCGTGCCTGCCATGGCCACCACCTTACGGTGCGTAGGGTTCGGCGGTCACCAAGTCGTACCCGCCCCTTACCCGGCTCCGGTTCGACCCCGACCTACAACCTGTAGGGTGAGACCAACCCTACAACCTGTAGGGCCGGATGGGTGAACGATGACGAGGACCCCCGACACCGCTCCGACCCGCGCCTATCAGCACGGGCCGCCGGCGACCGACCGGCCGCCGTGGCGCTCCGCGGGCGAGTGGTGGCTCGCGGCGGTGGCGGCCGCCTTCACACTGCTCCAACTCGCCCTGGTGCGGCCCGGCATGGGCCTGGGCTGGGACGAGACGGTGTACGTCAGCCAGGTGAGCACCCACGCCCCGGCGGCCTTCTTCAGCGCACCGCGCGCCCGCGGCATCACTCTGCTGGTGGCTCCGGTCGCCTCCTGGTCCTCGTCCACCGCGCTGCTACGGGTGTACTTGGCGGTCCTGTCCGGGCTCGGTCTCCACTGGGCCCTGCGAGCCTGGCGGGGCCTGTTCCCGGTAGGGGTGATCGCGGCCGGCGGCGCCCTGTTCGCATCGCTGTGGATCACCCTCTTCTACGGCCCACAGGCCATGCCCAACTACTGGGTGGCCGTGGGCGCGTCGGCCACCGTGGCCTTCTTCCTGCACGCCCGGTCCGACCGTACCCGGCGCCGCGCCCTGTGGGGCGTGGCCGCGGGTGCGGCGCTGATGGCGTGGATGCGGCCCACGGACGCCGTCTGGGTCGGCCTCCCGCTGCTCGCGCTCGTGCTGTTCGTCCGCCCCCGACGCCATCCGTGGCTGCTGCCGGCCCTGGTCACCGGCCTTGTGGCAGGGGCAACCGAGTGGATCGTCGAGGCGTACGTCGACTACGGCGGCGTCGGCGCCCGGCTGGCCGCCGGCTCCCGCATCCAGGGCGGCCTGGGCCTGCACAACGCCGTCGTCGACCAGCTCCGCAGCCTCGGCGGACGCGCCCTGTGCCGCCCGTGCACGGGGGCGATCGCGAGCCCGCCGGTGATCGCCTGGTGGTTCGTCCTGCCGCTGCTCGCCGCCGCCGCGCTGGTCATCGCCGTACGGGCCCGCCGTACGACCCCCACGCTGCTGCCGCTGGCCTGCGCGGCGACCGCGGCCGTGCCGTACCTCTTCCTGATCGGCTATGCCGCACCCCGTTTCCTGCTGCCCGCCTACGCCCTGCTCGCGATCCCGGTCGCGGACGCCCTGGCCCGTCTGGTCACCGCACCGAGCGGCCACTGGCGGACCTCGGCGGTGACGCTGGTGGCCGTGGGGCTCGCGGGCCATCTGGCCGTCCAGTTCGACGTGTTGGAGCGCGCCGTGTCCAGAAGCACCGTCGACCACCGTGTCTGGGGCCGCAGCGCCGCGGACCTGCGCCGTCTCGGCGTACACCCACCGTGCCTGGTCACCGGGGGCGATTCCGTGCCGGTCGCCTTCGCGGCAGGCTGCGCCTCCGCCCACACGGGCGGCCCCGACGCCAACACCACACCGGCGGAACTCGCGCGAACCGGCCGCCGGATGCCGGTCGTTCTTCTCACCGCTCATCTCGGCCACCCGCCGTCGTACGCCCGCACCTGGCAGCCACACCGCCTGAGGGGCGGTTATGCGTACCTGTCTCCCGGCGCCGCAGTGAAGGGCGGGCAGGGATGACCACGTCCGTGGACAAGGCAGCACGCATGAACGCCGAGGCCGCCACCTCCCTGACCGCCGGCAGCTCAAGCGCCCCTGGCGAGATCCGGTGCGGTTCGGCAGCCTTCCCAAGGGGTCCGGGGCTGTATCGATCCGCGGCTCCGCCGCGGGGCGCGACCAGCCACCGCGAAGCCGTGGACGAAAGACGCCCCCTCCCCACCCCCCGGCGGAGCCGCACCTCTG
>NZ_JBFBBE010000054.1:0-61049 GCF_040682555.1 Streptomyces sp. NPDC051172 | reverse complement strand
GATCAACCAGATCCAGGAGGACACCGGCGCCGAGATCACGATCGAGGACGACGGCACCATCTACATCGGTGCCGCCGACGGCCCGGCCGCCGAGGTCTAAGCCCGCTTGAGTCCCAGTACTTCCGCCGCCGCGAACGTCTCCCCCGGCGGCCGGTCCGCGTAGTGCGGAGTCAGTACGGCATCCAGCTCGTCGTAGGTGAAGGTGTCCTGCTTGCTGTCGAACTTCGCCTGCACCCGCGGCCGGTCGACGACGGCGACCATGCCGCCGTGCACCACGAGCAGCTGGCCGTTGACGCGGGCCGCGGCGGGCGAGGCCAGGTAGCCGACGAGCGGGGCGACATGTTCGGGAGCGAGCGGGTCGAGGCCTTCGGCCGGCTGCTCGAAACCGGCGAAGACGTCCTCGGTCATCCGGGTTCGGGCGCGCGGGCAGATCGCGTTGGCCGTGACGCCGTACTTGGCCAGGGCGAGGGCCGTGGAGGTGGTGAGGCCGACGATTCCGCCCTTTGCGGACGCGTAGTTGGGCTGCCCGGCCGAGCCCGCCAGGAAGGCCTCGGACGAGGTGTTCACGATCCGCCCGTAGACCGGCGCTCCCGCTGCCTTGGACCGCTCGCGCCAGTGCGCGGCCGCGAAGTGGGTGGTGTTGAAGTGGCCCTTGAGGTGGACCCTGATCACCGCGTCCCACTCGCCCTCGGTCATGGAGAAGACCATGCGGTCGCGCAGGATGCCCGCGTTGTTGACCAGGATGTCCAGCTTGCCGAACTCTCCGATCGCCAACTCCACGAGTTCCCGGGCCTGTTGGAAGTCGGCGACGTCCCCGGTGTGGGCGAGCGCCCTGCCGCCCGCGGCACGGATCTCGGCGGCTGCCTCTTCGGCGGGGCCCTCCGAGGCCTCTCCCGAGCCGTCCCGGCCCGGCTGACCGAAGTCGTTGACGACGACGGCGGCACCGAGCCGGGCGAGTTCGAGCGCCTCGGCCCGGCCCAGGCCACGACCGGCACCGGTCACGACGGCGGACAGCCCCTCCAGCGGCCCTTGCTGTGGCGACGACACAGGCACCCCCGTCAGATCTCGATGCACGTGCGCAGCGCCGTGCCCGTCCGCATCTGGTCCAGTGCCTCGTTGATCTCGCTCAACGGCACCCGGTGCGTGATCAGGCCCTCCAGGTCGACGCGGCCCGCCCGCCACAGGGCGATGGTCCGCTCGTAGGAGCGCAGGACGTCGCCGCCGCCGTACATCGACGGCAGGATCCGCTTCTCGTCGAAGAACAGCTCGAACATGTTGAGCTGCAGGAAGTCGTCCAGGGCGCCCGCGCCGACGACGACGAGCGTGCCGCCGCGCCGGGTGTTGTCGTAGGCGGTGCGGGCGGTGGCCGACTTGCCGACGACCTCGAAGACGTAGTCGAAGCCCTCGCCGCCGGTGACGTTCTGCTTGGCGTCGGCCAGCTCGTCCGGCGAGACCGCCTTGGTGGCGCCGAACTTGAGGGCGGACTCGCGGCGCGAGGCGACCGGGTCGACGGCGACGATCTCGGCGGCGCCCTTGAGCCGCGCCCCCTGGATCGCGGAGATCCCGACTCCGCCGCAGCCGATGACGGCGACCGACGAACCGGCCTCCACATCGGCGGTGTTGAGCGCGGCGCCCAGTCCGGTCGTGACCCCGCAGCCGATCAGCGCGGCGATGTCGAAGGGCACGTCGTCCGGTATCGGCACGGCGCAGCCCGCGTCCACGACGACCTCTTCGGCGAAGGTGCCGGTGCCCGCGAAGCCGAATACATCGGAAGGGGTGCCGCCGGGGCGGTGGAAGTTGGGGGTGCCGGCGTTCATGAACCCGGCCAGACACAGCTCGGTCTGCCCGCGCTTGCACGCCGGACAGGCGCCGCAGGCGGGCAGCCAGCAGACCACGACCCGGTCGCCCGCCTTCAGGTGGGTGACGCCTTCGCCGACTTCGACTATCTCGCCCGCGCCCTCGTGTCCGGGCACGAACGGCGCCGGCTGCGGCAGCACCCCGCTCATCGCGGACAGGTCCGAGTGGCACAGCCCGGTGGCCCGCACCCGGATCCTCACCCTGCCGGGCCCGAAGCCCGTCGCCTCGACGTCCTCGAAGACCTCGAGTTTGTCCTGGCCGATCTCGTGCAGTACGGCTGCGCGCATGGTGCGGCTCCCCTCAACTGCCTGCTGGATCAAGAGTGTTCGACGATCGTGTCGGCGAGGACGGGTGCGTCGTCCCGCTCCACGGCGCTCACGGCGACCCGGACCTGCGAGTCCCCCTGCCACATGCGGATGCGCAGGGTCTCGCCGGGATACACGACGCCCGCGAACCGGGTGGCGTACGACCGCACCCGTGTCACGTCCCCGCCGAGCAGCGTGTCGACGACCGCCTTGAGCGTCATGCCGTAGGTGCACAGCCCGTGCAGGATGGGCCGTTCGAACCCGGCGGTCTTGGCGAAGTCCGGGTCGGCATGCAGCGGGTTCCAGTCGCCGGAGAGCCGGTAGAGCAGGGCCTGGTCCTCGCGGATCGGGCGCTCGACGGTGCGGTCGGGGTCACCGGTGGGCGGGTCCAGGCGGGCGGAGGGGCCGCGGTCGCCGCCCCAGCCGCCCTCTCCGCGGACGAAGATCTGGGCGTCGTTGGTCCACAGCGGGCCGTCGGCGTCGGCCACCTCGGTGCGCATGACGAGGACGGCCGCCTTGCCCTTGTCGTACACGGCGGCGATACGGCCGGTGGCGGTAGCCGTGCCCTCGGCGGGGATCGGGCGGTGCAGGGTGAGGGACTGGCCGCCGTGCAGGACGCGGGCCAGGTCCACGTCGACGCCGGGCATGGACAGGCCGCTGATCACCCCGGGTGAGCCGTTGCCCGCGACGGTGGCGAAGCTCGGCAGGACGTGCAGCCGGGACTCCAGGGTGTAGCGCAGCTCGTCGGGATCGGTCGCCGGGCTGCCTGCCCCGATGCCGAGGTGGTAGAGCTGGACGTCCTTGCGGTCCCAGGTGATCTCGCCGGAACGGGGTTCGGCGGCGAGGGCCTTCGCTGCGTCGATGGGCATACGGCTCCTGATGGCTCGGATGTTTCAAGACCTCGGCGCGGCCGTCCGCACCGTCGGCCGCGACCGAGGTCGTCACGAGTGCCGATCTAGAACGCGTTCCAGTCCGGCGCCCTCTGTATAGCCCAGCGCTCCGCACTTGTGAAGGCTCCTGACGGCATGTCAGATCAGCGGGAACAGGCAGTGACATTTGTCCTGCCCGAGTCCGTACATGCGCATCTGCCGGACCGCGGCCCGGAATCCGTAGCGTCATCGGCATGACACAGCACACTGAACCCGCCGTGTCCTTCACGGGGGCGGTCAAGACCTTCGGCGCCGTGCGCGCCTTGCAGGGCGTGGACCTGGAGATGTCACAGGGCGAGACCGTGGCCCTGCTCGGCCGCAACGGCGCCGGCAAGTCGACGACGATCTCGCTGTTGCTCGGCCTGAACGAGCCCGACGAGGGCACGGTACGGGTCTTCGGCGCTCCTCCGGAGCAGTCGGTGCGCGCCGGGCGGATCGGCGCGATGCTGCAGGAGGGGCGCGCGGTGCCCCGGGTCACCGTGCGGGAACTGGTGGCCTTCGTGGCCGGCCGCTACCCGGACCCGATGCCCGTCGCGCGCGCCCTGCAGCTGGCCGGGATCACCGAGCTGGCGGGGCGGCGCGTGGACCGGCTGTCGGGCGGTCAGACGCAGCGTGTGCGGTTCGCCGTGGCGCTCGCCGGGAACCCCTCGCTGATCGTCCTGGACGAGCCGACCGCCGCCCTGGACGTGGAGGCGCGGCTCGCCTTCTGGGCGTCGATGCGCTCGTACGCCCGTCTCGGCCACACCGTGCTGTTCTCCACCCACCATCTGGAGGAGGCGGACGCGCATGCCGACCGCATCCTCGTCATCGACCAGGGGCGGATCGTCGCGGACGGCACCGGCGAGCAGCTCAAGCGGTCGGTGGGCGGCGGCCTGGTCGCCTTCGACCTCGCGGGGCGGGGCTCGCAGGGTCTGGAGCTGCTGCCCGGTGTGCGGTCGGTGGAGGTGCGCGGGGAGCGGGCGCGGTTGCGCACCGACGACCCGGACGCGACGGTGGTCGCACTGGCGGAACTGGGCGCGATACGCCGCCTGGAGGTCGCGCCCGCCTCGCTCGACGACGCGTTCCTGGCCCTGACCGCACGCGTGACGGAGGCGGCGTGATGCTGGACTATCTGTGGCTCGAAGTACGCCGGACCCTGCGGGACGCGGGTTTTGTGATCGGCGGCATCGCGATGCCGGTGCTGATGTATCTGCTGTTCACCAACCTCGGTGCCACTGACGGGAGTTGGAAGACCGGCGCGATGGTCGGCATGGCGGGCTACGGCGCCGTCGGCTGCGCCCTCAACACCGGCGGCGGGGTCGCCGAGGACCGGGCGATCGGCTGGCTGCGGCAGCTGCGGGTGACCCCGATGACACCGCGCCAGGTCGTCGTCGGCCGTACGCTGACCGGCTCGGTGACGGTGCTGCCCGCCATCCTCGCGGTGCTCGCCGCGGGCGGCCTGCTCAACGGCGTACGGCTGGCGGCCTGGCAGTGGGCGGCGGTCGCGGCGCTGCTGTGGCTGGGCTCGCTGCCCTTCACCCTGCTGGGCCTGGGCAACGGCTACCGGCTGACCGGTCAGACCACCGGTGTGACGAACATGGCGTGCAACCTGGGCCTCGCGGTCCTCGGCGGCCTGTGGTTCCCGGTCACCCTCTTCCCGCACTGGCTGCGCATCCTCTCTGCGTACACGCCCACCTACCGTTTCGCGCAGCTCGGCACGTCGGTGGCCGCCGGTCACGCTCCGGCGCTCGGGGCGATCCTGCTGCTGGCCCTGTGGCTGCTCGCTTTCGGTTCCTACGCTGTGCTGTCGTACCGGCGCGCTGCCGGGACCATCTGAACGGGGGGAACGAGACATGGGCAGTGGCGTGACGTGGTGGGACCGGGTGGCCTGCCGACTGGAGACATGGGGATCACAGCGGGCGCTCTGGAAGGAGGAGATGGAGCGCTACAAGGCAGCGGAGAAGGCTGCTCGGAAAGAGGGCCGCGCGGCCCCGGAACACCCCGGCCCGCCGCCCACCGGGTTCGCCCTGCTCCCCTGGCTGCTGATGGGCCTGGGCTCCTTCTCCAACCTGCTCCAGGGCCGCACTCCCGACCCGTGGATCGGCGGCCTGGGCTTGTTCACCTTCAACTCGCTCTACATCTACGTGACGTTCCGCTCCTTCCACAAACAGAAGCGCGAGGAGAGGTCCACCCGTCTCGCCCTGCTGGTGATGGCCCTGATCACCACGGGTCTGGCCCTCGGCTACGGCGGCAGCTGGCTGCTGTTCTTCCCGCTGCTGGGCCTGGCGACCGGCGCCGTCCTGCGCGGACCGTGGCTGGGCAGGACCGGACTGCTGCTCGCCGCGCTCGCCGGGGCCATCTCCGGCGTCCGCGACGGGTCGGAGGCGGTGAACATCGCCTACGGCACCTTCCTGTCCACGATGGTCACCGCCGCGATCCTCTCCCTGTCGGAGGCGGTACGGGAGTTGCAGGCCGCCCGCGAGAAACTGGCGCACCAGGCGGTCGAGAAGGAGCGCCTGCGCTTCTCCCGCGATCTGCACGACCTGCTCGGGCACACCCTGTCGGTGATCGTGGTGAAGTCGGAGGCGGCCCGGCGGCTGGCCCCGGGGAACCTGGACGCCGCGCTCACCCAGATCGGCGACATCGAGTCCGTCGGCCGCCAGGCGCTGACCGAGATCCGCGAGGCCGTGACCGGCTACCGCGAGGGCAGCCTCGCCACCGAACTGGACCGGGCCCGCTCGGCCCTGTCCGCGGCGGCCGTCGAACCGGTGGTCCTGCGCTCCGGCGCGCCCCTCGCCCCGCAGACCGAGGCACTGCTGGGCTGGGTGGTGCGGGAGGCGGTCACGAACGTCGTGCGGCACGCCGGCGCCACGCGCTGCGAGATCACCGTGCACAGCAGCCCCGAACGCGTCAGCCTCACGGTCGCGGACAACGGGGAGTGCCTGCCTTCCACGGCCCCCGCCCCGTCCTTGCCGGGCATCGGCGGCACCGGCCTCAAGGGACTGACGGAACGCCTCGCGGCGGCCGGCGGCTCCTTGCAGGCCGGCCCGTCGCCGCGAGGCGGTTTCACGGTCACCGCCGAACTCCCCGTGGAGGCCGACGACGCGTCCGAACCGGTGGCGGCTACGGCGCCCACGGCGAGCTGACGACCCAGCTCACGTCGTCAGTCCAGGACGTGGAGCTGTCCCAGGTGTTGGAGCCGCCGTTGCTCGCTATGTAGACGTTGAAGTCGTAGTGGCGGAGGAACTTGGCCGGGTAGTTGTACGAGGCGAACGAGGTTCCGGTGCCGCTCTTGCCGGTCGTCGGGCAGAAGGTGGCGTCGGATCTGAACTGCGCGCTGCCGTCCATGGGCTGGCGCAGCAGCTGGTAGTTGTAGTGGCGCAGGAAGTCACCCGGGTAGTTGCGCGACTCGAAGGAGACGCAGGAGCTGCTCGCCAGGCCCCGGCGGACGATCCAGGTCGCGTCGTTCTTGTCGAGCGCCGAACTGCTCGAGGTGATCGGGGAGATGACCGCCGTGCCGTTCTGGTGGCGGATGTAGTCGCCCGTGCAGCACGAGGTCGTCGCGCGCAGTGAGATCTCCGAACCCGGGGTCAGCGAACCGGTGGAGCCGGTCGCACCGCCGTAGCCGACGGAGACGATGTTCGCCTGCACCGAGTCGTCGGCGGCGTCCGTGGGGATGCCGGAGGTCATGACGCCCTCGAAGAAGGACCCGATGGAGCCGTTGCTGTTGTCGCCGCCGGTGCCGAGGACGATCGCGCCCTCCTGGTGCATGGGCGAGTAGCCGCTGGTGGTGGGTTCACCGCCGGAATAGGTGGTGGTGAGGCTGCCGGATTGCGCATTGCCGTACTTCAGCGCGAAATGGTTCTGCCCGTTGTTCTTCAGCAAAGCCGTCACGAAGGGCAGCGGTCCGGTGCCGGTGTTCGAGGTGTTCTTGCTGTAGCCGGAGTCCGACTGGAAGAGGCCGTTCTCCAGGTCGGCCTGCACCCAGGGGCCGCCGCCGTAGCACGGGGAGAACCAGCACTCGGTGCCGAAGTTGATGGCGTCCATGTGGCCGTTGCCGGTGTCCTTGTTGTTCGTCTCGGCGTTGCCGTAGTCGAAGCAGCACCTGCCGTTGACATGGGTGCCGGAGGTCACCATGTACATCCCCTCGGCCTGCCCGTTGACGGCCACACCGGAGGTGGAGTCGTCCCGGTAGCCCATGCCGGCCGAGATCTCCAGGCCGTAGACCTGGTGCCCGCCCACGGTCACCGGCAGGGCGTCCGCGGGTGCCCCGACGTCGGCCGCGCCGGCCCCGCCCGCCCCCTCGACCGTCAGGTCGTTGTGGCGCGGGGACTGGTCGTAGATCTTGGTGATGATGCAGGTGGTGCCGGAACAGAAGGAGTCCTGGGCGGCCGCATTGGCATACCCTCCGGCAGTCAGCAGCCCGATGTTCGCGGTGGCGCCGTCCGAGGCCCGCTGCACCTGGTAGAGCGAGCCGTTGTACGACGAGTAGAGGGCCCGGACGAGGCTGTGCGCGGCGACGCACGGGGTGCCCGCGGCGGCGTAGATGTCGCAGGGCAGCGAGCCCGCCGCCTGCGCCTGCGGCACTCCGACGGCGAGCGCCAGGACGGTGACGAGCGCGGAGAGTGCGGCCAGGGCCGCGGTTCTGAGTCTGGAGAACCTGGAGAACAAGGTGGAGCCTCCTTCATGTCCGGCATACCGAACAGCGTTCGACCGAAATGCCGAACTATTTCCACGATCGAAATGTCGAACAATTGCGGGTGGGGATGCAGACACAGGAATTGCAAAGGCGAACTCCCAATGCAGACGCGATTGTTGGGCCGACGCGGGAGACCGTCAAGACTCGCGGAACGGAACAATGACAAGTCTTTAGACGAGCCTTTAATCGGGCCACGGCCCCGTCCGCGCCCTACTCTTAAACCGTGAACGAGATGCCCCGGGATCACCGGCCGTCGAAGAACGTGCGGGTCCTGCTCGCCGAGGACCAGGGAATGATGCGGGGCGCGCTCGCCCTGCTGCTCGGTCTGGAGGCGGACCTGGAGGTCGTCGCCCAGGTCGCGGCGGGCGACGCGATCGTGGACGCCGCGCTGACCCACCGGCCCGACGTGGCCCTGTTGGACATCGAACTGCCGGGCATGAGCGGCCTGGACGCGGCGGCCGAGCTGCGCGAGCAGGTCCCCGACTGCCGGGTGCTGATCCTCACCACCTTCGGACGGCCCGGCTATCTGCGCCGCGCGATGGAGGCCGGAGCGGCCGGCTTCCTCGTGAAGGACGGTCCCGTCGAGGAGTTGGCCGCCGCGATCCGCCGGGTGCTGACCGGCGAGACCGTGATCGACCCCGCGCTCGCCGCCGCCGCGCTCAGCGCCGGGCCGAGTCCGCTCACCGCCCGCGAGTGCGACGTACTCAAGGCGTCGGTGGACGGCGCGACCGTCGCCGACATCGCTGCGAAGCTGCATCTGTCGGAGTCGACGGTCCGCAACTACCTCTCGTCCGCCATCGGCAAGACGGGCACCCGCAACCGGATGGAGGCGATGCGGGAGGCTCGTCAGCAGGGGTGGCTGTGAGCGGAACTACTTCGCCGGCTTCGCGGAAATTCTGCGCGGCAGCCACACCAGCATCAGCACCGCACCCGCGAGCAGCACCCCCGTGCCCGTCCGGAACACCAGCGCGTACCCCTCCGTGAGCGCCCCGGGAGCACCGCTGCCCGCCGTGCGCGTCGCCGCGATCGTCGACATCACCGCGAGTCCCAGCGAACCGCCCATCGTGCGTGAGGTGTTGACCAGCCCCGACACCAGCCCGGCCTCCCCCGGAGCCGCCCCGGACGTGGCGAGCGCGGCGAGCGGGGTCGCCGTGAGACCCGCCCCGAGCATCATCAGGATCCCGGGGAACATGATCTCCGTCAGATAGTTGCCCCGCGGCGTCATCGTCGACTGCCACGCGAAGCCCGCCGCCGCCAGGAGCGTCCCGAGCACGGCCAGGTTCCGCGCGCCGAACACCGGCAGGAAGCGGGGCGCCGACTTGGACCCGAGCAGCACCGCCAGGGAACTCGGCACCAGCGCCAGCCCGGCCTCGAAGGGCGTGTAGCCGAGCACGTTCTGCGCGTACAACGTCATGAAGAACCACATGCAGAACATCGCGGACCCGTTCACGAACATCGCCGCGTTCGCCGACGACACGGCCCGCACCCGGAACAGCCCGAGCGGCATCAACGGCGCCGCCGTACGCGCCTCCACGACCAGGAACAGCGCGATCAGTGCAAGCCCGGCGGCCAGCGGCACGAGGGTGGCCGCCGCCGTCCACCCCTCCGCCTCGGTCTGCGAGATCCCGTACGCCAGCGTCCCGAGCCCCGCCGTCACCAGCAGCGCACCCGGCAGATCGAGCCGCCGCCCGCCCCCGTTGCGGCTCTCCACCAGCCACCGCAGCGAGCCCGCCAGCACCAGCGCCCCGACCGGCACGTTGATCAGCAGCACCCAGCGCCACGACAGCCCGTCCACCAGCGCCCCGCCGACCAGCCCGCCGGCCGCTCCGCCACCGGCGCCCACCGCGGTCCAGGTCGCTATCGCCCGCGCCCGCGCGGCGCCCTCCGGTACCGCCGAGGTGAGGATGGTCAGCGTCGAGGGTGCGAGCACCGCGGCCCCCAGCCCCTGCACGGCCCGCGCGACCAGCAGCTGACCACCCTCCTGCGCCAGCCCGCCGCCCAGCGAGGCGGCCGTGAACAGGGCGAGCCCGACCAGGAACATCCGCTTGCGCCCGTACAGGTCCCCGGCCCGCCCGCCGAGCAGCATGAACCCGGCGAAGGCGATCGCGTACGCGTTCACCACCCACTGCAGCCCCTGCGGGCTCAGCCCCAGGTCGGCCCGCATCGACGGCAGCGCCACATTGACGACCGACACATCGAGCACCACCAGGAACTGCCCGGCGCAGGCGAGCGCCACGACCAGCCAGGTGGGAGGGGCAGTACGGCGGGACGGGCTCCGGGTGACGTCAGCGGCTTCCAGCATGTCTGTCATGCTCTCAACCGGGTTACGGTCCTTGCATCGGGATTTCGCCGGACGGGGCCCTCCTCCGCAGGACCTACACCGCCCGCACGAGCGTCACCACCGCCGCCCCGCCCAGCCCGAGGTTGTGCGCGAGCCCGACCTCGCCAGGCCTGACGACTGATCAGATTCCCATGACCGGGTCAAGATTTCATTAGAGACCCGAAGCAACGGAATAGTTGCCTGTGCATACGAGGTTTACCCAGCACTTATCTCGCACAGCTCTTCATCCCGTACGGCCTGGAGGCCTCACCCCATGACGCACACGACGACCGAACAGCCCGCCCGGCGGGCGAGCGGGGCCGTGGTCCCGGTACTCGCCTTCGCGGGCATCGTTGTCGCAGTGATGCAGACCCTGCTCGTCCCGGTCATCAAGGACCTGCCGCAGCTGCTGGACACCGCACCCAGCAACGCCACCTGGGTCCTGACCTCGACGCTTCTCTCGGGAGCCGTCGCCACCCCGATCATGGGCCGCCTCGGCGACCTCTACGGCAAGCGGCGCATGCTGATCCTCAGCCTCGCCGTGATGGTGGTCGGTGCCCTGATCAGCGCCCTCACCAGCCAGCTGCTCACGATGATCGCCGGCCGTACGCTCCAGGGCTTCGCGATGGGCGCCATCCCGCTCGGCATCGGCCTGATGCGCGACATGCTGCCCCGCGAGAAGCTCGGCTCGGCGATGGCCCTGATGAGCTCCTCCATAGGCGTCGGCGGCGGCCTCGCCCTGCCGCTCGCGGCCCTGGTCGCCCAGCACGCCGACTGGCACGCCCTCTTCTACGGCGCCGCAGGCCTCGGCGCCCTCTCGATCCTCCTCACCCTCCTGGTCGTACCGGAGTCCCCGATGCGCGCCAAGGGCTCCTTCGACCTGCTCGGCGCACTCGGCCTCTCGGCCGGCCTGGTCCTCTTCCTTCTCCCCATCACCAAGGGCAGCGACTGGGGCTGGACCTCCGGCACCACGCTCGGCCTGTTCGGCGCGTCGGCCGTCGTACTCGTCCTGTGGGGCGTTCTCGAACTCCGTTTGAAGGCCCCGCTGGTGGACCTGCGGACGACGGCCCGCCCGGCCGTCCTCTTCACCAACCTTGCCTCGATCATGGTCGGTGTCTCCTTCTACGTCGTCTCCCTCGTCCTTCCCCAGCTGCTCCAGCTCCCCAAGGCGACCGGCTACGGCCTCGGCCAGTCGATGGTCGTCGCGGGCCTGCTGGTGGCCCCGCTGGGCCTGACGATGATGTTCACGGCGCCGGTCTACGCCCGCCTGTCCGCGAAGTACGGCCCCAAGGTCACCCTGATCCTCGGCCTGCTGATCATCGCGATCGGCTACGGCGCCGGGCTCGGCCTGATGAGCGCTCCGTGGCAGAGCCTGGTCATCGCGGTGGTGCTCGGCGCGGGCATCGGCCTCGCGTACTCCTCGCTCCCCGCGCTGATCGTCGGTGCGGTCCCGGCCTCCGAGACGGGTGCGGCGAACGGGCTCAACACCCTGATGCGCTCCATCGGTACGTCCGTGTCCAGTGCCGTCATCGGCATGGTGCTGGCCAACACCGCGAACAACGTCGGCGGCGTCGAGATCCCGACCATGCACGGCTTCCGCGTCTCCTTCCTGATCGCGACCGGCGCGGTCGCCGTGGGCCTGCTGATGGCCCTGTTCCTGCCGAAGCCGAACCGGGCTCCGCAGCTGCTTGCGAGCAGCGAGGAGGACGACTCCGTCGTGGAGCTTGCGGAGGAAGTGCTGCGCGGGTTCCGGGGGCGTGTGCTGGGTGCCGACGGCGTTCCGGTGGCCCGGGCGAAGGTCACGCTGATCGATCGGCGGGGCCGGCAGGCCGGAGCTGCGGTCTCCGACGAGGACGGGAGCTATGTGCTGGCGGTGCCGGCCGAAGGGGCGTATGTGCTGGCCGCACGGGCGGTGGGCCATGGGCCGCTGGCGTCTTCGGCCACGCACCCCGGGGAGGCTGCGGTGGAGTTGGATCTGTCGTTGCCCGGTGGGGCCGTGACCGCTTAGAACAGCCGCATATTGATGCAACCCTGCGCCCCCTAAGAGCGCTGCCGCACCCCCTGTCATACAGCTGACGGGGGGTGCGGCAGCATGGGGGCCGCAGACACACGTACGACCGGGAGGAACCCCATGGCCGCGGCACCCAAGCCGGAGATCCTGGCCGCGTTCGAGGCCGCGAAAGGGTTCATGCCCGCGGACGAGGGACTGGCGCTCTACGCGGCGGCCGTCGAGGCGGCGGCGCTCGGGCTGCCCCTGCTGGAAGTCGGTACGTACTGCGGCCGGTCCGCGATCCTGCTCGCCGACGCAGCCCGCGAGTCCGGGGTCACCGCGCTGACCCTCGACCACCACCGCGGCAGCGAGGAGCAGCAGCCGGGCTGGGACTACCACGACCCGGAGACGGTCGACCCGGAGATCGGCCTGATGGACACGCTGCCGACCTTCCGCCGCACCCTGCACCGCGCCGGTCTGGAGGAACACGTGGTGGCACTGGTCGGCCGCTCGCCGCAGATCGCGAAGTTCTGGCGGACCCCGCTCGGCCTGGTCTTCATCGACGGCGGCCACACCGACGAGCACGCCACCGCCGACTACGAGGGCTGGGCCCCCCATGTGGCCGAAGGCGGCCTGCTCCTCATCCACGACGTCTTCCCGAACCCGAAGGACGAGTTCACCGGCCAGGCGCCGTACCGCGTCTACCTTCGGGCACTGGAGTCCGGCGCGTTCACGGAAGTCTCGGTCACGGCTTCCCTGCGGGTTCTGCGGCGGATGGGGGCCGGAATCTGAGCCACGGTGCGGCGCACGCACCAGATGCAGTACCGCCGGCCAGGCTCAGCTGTAGTGATAGCGAGCCTTGAGGATCTTCACTTCTTTGTCATCTGCGCGGTACACGAGACGGTGTTCGTCATCGATCCGCCGAGACCAGTAACCGGACAGCTCACCTTTCAGTGGCTCTGGCTTGCCGATCCCCTCGAACGGGGTCCGCTGGATCTCGCCGATCAGCCGCGTGATCCTCCGCGCCGTCTTGCGGTCGGCGGCAAGCCAGTACAGGAAGTCCTCCCACCCATCCGGGTCAAAGGACACACTCCTCACTCCTCGCCTCCGGCGAGGTCGCGGAGTTCATCCATCGATTTCGCGACAGCCGCCTCGCCCGCCTTGTCACGCGCGACCGCCTCCATGAGGCGTCTGGCATTGGCAGGGGACCGCAGCAGATAGACGGTCTCCTGCCAGGCGTCGTAGTCGTCGGCTGACATCAACACGACATCGCCGCTTTTCGAGCTGATCCTCACGGGGGTGTGATCGGTGTTGACGCGCTCAATGAGAGGAAACAGCGTCCTCCTGGCCTCGGTGGCACTTATCGACATGTGTGTACTCTCCTCCCATAGCGTACGCGATAAACGTACCACACCAGTACATGATTCCTGTACCACCCGTCGTGAGTCGAAGGACTCGAGTTCCCAGCGGATCGGGTGGACGGCCCGTAGGGTGGCCAACGTGTCGTACGTAGGCCCGGACTTCGATCCTCCCCAGCCCCGCCGCCCCCGGCGCAGCCCCCTGACCGTGGCAATCGCCGCGCTCGTGCCGGGCGCGTTGCTCGGGTGGCTCGTGTACGAAACCGTGGGCGGGAGCGGCGGTGATGGTGGCGGGGCGGCCCAGGCGACCGTACGGACGTCCGCCGCGGCGACGTCCGGCGCACCCGCCTCCTCCTCCTCCGCCGGCGACGACAAGAACCAGAACAGTCCGGCGCCCACCCTCGCCTCGTCGGCGCCCGCCGCCTCCGGCCCCCTCAAGGGCAAGGTCGTCGTCATCGACCCCGGCCACAACCCCGGCAACTTCCAGCACGCCACCGAGATCGCCCGCCAGGTGGACATCGGCACGAACAAGAAGGAGTGCGACACGACGGGGACGTCCACCAACTCGGGCTACACGGAAGCCCAGTTCACCCTTGACGTGTCCCACCGCCTGAAGGCCCTGTTGCAGAAACTGGGCGCCACGGTGGAGCTGACCCACGACGGCAACTCCCCCGCCTGGGGCCCCTGTGTGGACCAGCGGGCGCAGATCGGCAACCGGGCCCACGCCGACGCCGCGATCTCCATCCACGCGGACGGCTCCGCGGCCGGCAACCGCGGCTTCCACGTCATCCTTCCCGGCTCCGTCCACGCGGGCGCCGCCGACACCCGCCCCATCGTCGCCTCCTCCGCCGACCTCGGCGAGCACATCGCCGGCAACTTCGTCCGCGTCACAAGTGAACCGCCCTCCAATTACGTCGGCGACGGCACCGGCCTCGTCACGCGTAAGGACCTGGGCGGTCTCAATCTGTCAACGGTTCCCAAGGTGTTCATCGAATGCGGGAACATGCGCGATAGCAAGGACGCGGCACTGCTCACCAGCGGTGCGTGGCGACAGAAGGCCGCGCAAGGGATTTCTGATGGAATCGTGAGTTTCCTGCACGGTTCGTGATCAGCGGGCTGATCCCGGCGGACGCCTTGCTCGGACGGACGATAGTGTCTACCGACGACGAGACGACTTACGAAGGACCTGAAGTGAATATCCGCTCCCTCACACGAGGCGACGGCGTGGTGATCGGAGCAGCGGTGTTGCTCTTCATCGCGTCGTTCCTCAGCTTCTACACCGCTGACGGCATCAGCAGCGCCCCGAACGCCTGGGAGTACCTCGGCGACGCCCTCGGCCTCTACGTGGGTGGGATCATCGGTGCTGCCCTGATCGTCGTCAATCGTGCCCTTCCGCAGCCGCGCAAGGTCGCCGGCCTGGAACTGGGCCAGGTGGGCGCCGCGTTCTCGGTCCTGACGGCCTGGGCCCTGTTCTGGACCCTCGTCGATGTCCCGGGCACCCTGAAGGCCGGCTCCGGTCTCATCCTCGGCTTCGTCGCCGCCCTCGTCCTGGCCGGCGCCGCCATCGCCACCCCCCTGGTCCCCGCCCTCCAGGCCGCCCTGATCCCCGCCCCCAAGCCCGCCGCCCCCCAGCCCTACGGCGCCCAGCCCCCCGGTGGCTACGGCTACCCCGGCGCCGGACAGCAGCAGCCCTACGGCGGACAGCCGCAGCCCGGGCAGCCCTACGGAGGTGCCCAGCCGCAGCAGCCGCAGGCTGCGCAGCCGCCGGCCGGGGACTTCTCGCCGTTCTGGTTCGCCGTTCCGGTGCCGCGGCCGCTGTTCGCGGAGGACGGTTCGCCCACGCCGATCGCCGAACTGGCGCCGGGCACCTGGTACCTGGCCGTCGAGCAGCGCGGCCCGGCCCTGGTCGCCCAGACGCAGGACGGCCGCCGCGGTGTACTGCAGGACACCTCCGGGATCCAGCGCGGCTGACACCCGCCGACAACAAGCAGTCACCGGCCCCTCGCCCTTCCGGGCGGGGGGCCGCTGTCGTACAGTCGCAGCTCCCAGCCCGCAACTGACTGGCCGTCAGATCCCTGATGGAGGCGTCATGCGACTCGGTCTCGCCCTCGGCTACTGGGGCCGCGGCCCCTCCCCCGACCACATGCCCCTCGCGCAGGAGGCCGAGCGGCTCGGATACGACTCCGTGTGGACCGCCGAGTCGTGGGGGTCCGACGTCTTCACCCCGCTGACCTGGATCGCGGCGCAGACCTCAACGATCAAGCTCGGTACGGCAGTTGCACAGATGGCCGCCCGCTCCCCGACCACCACCGCCATGCACGCCCTCACCCTCGACCACCTCTCCGGCGGCCGCATGATGCTCGGGCTGGGACTGTCGGGGCCACAGGTGGTGGAGGGGTGGTACGGGCGGCCGTTCCCGAAGTCGCCGCTCACGGCGACCCGGGAGTACGTGGACGTCGTACGGCAGGTGCTCAGGCGGGAGGGGCCGGTCGTGCTCGACGGGCGGTTCCACTCCCATCCGTACAGCGGTGCGGACGGCACCGGCATCGGCAAGGCCCTCAAGCCCATCACGCACCCCTTGCGTCCCGACCTCCCCATCCTCCTCGGTGCCGAGGGGCCGAAGAACGTCGCGCAGACGACCCGTATCGCCGACGGCTGGCTCCCCCTGTACTGGTCGCCGACCCGCCCAGAGGTCTACGAGGCCTCGCTCACCGACGCCCCCGACGGCTTCCTCATCGCACCCATGGCACAGGTCCGGGTCTGCGACGACGTGAGCGAGGGCCTGCTGCCCGTGAAGACCATGCTCGGCTTCTACATCGGTGGCATGGGCCACGCGGCGCGCAATTTCCACGCCGATCTGATGGCGAGGATGGGGTACGAGGAACAGGCCCGGCGCATCCAGGAGCTGTTCCTCTCCGGGCGGCGCGAGGAGGCCGTCCTCGCCGTGCCGGACGCCTTCGCCGACGAGATCTCCCTCGTAGGGCCGCGTGAACGGATCGCCGAGCGCCTGGAGTTGTGGCGCAAGGGGCCGGTGACGGACCTGCTGGCTCTCTCCCCCGACCGGGAGTCGCTGCGGGTGCTGGCGGAACTCAACTCCTGAGGGAACCCGTCCGGGTTTCATAAAGCATCCGGCGGCAATCCGGAAAGTATGTCTCGATACAGCAGCGGTAATCGAGCCGGCGCGGTCATAGCGATCGTCGCCGACGTCATGGCCCTCATCCTGGGCCTGTGGATCCTGATGTACCTGTTGGACGCCAACCGTGCCAACGAGCTGGTGCAGTTCGTCCACAACGTGGCCAACTGGCTGGCCGGCTGGTCGCGTGACCTGTTCACCTTCGACAGGGCCTGGGCCCGCGTGGTCGCAGGTTACGGCCTGGCGGCGGTGGTCTACCTGTTCATCGGCCACGCGATCGCCGGACGGATGACCCGGCACTGAGCGCGCCCGTTCAGGGCGCCACCGAACCGCAGCAGTCCGGATCCAGCCCCCTCGGCAGCGGCTCCCCGCCGAACACCGTGCAGGTCGCCTCGTGGCCGCCGAGGGCTGCGACCGCCAGCAGGAGCGATCCCGCCGTCCAGGTGGTCAGCTCGCGCGGCCAGATCGCCTTGTCCTCGAAGACGTAGCCCGTCCAGTACAGGCCGGTCTCCGGGTCCCGCAGGTGCTGGATCGACTGCAGGATGTCCAGCGCGCGGTCGGACTCGCCCATCGCCCACAGGGTGAGGGCGAGTTCGGCCGACTCTCCGCCGGTGACCCACGGGTTGGGGACGACGCAGCGCACCCCGAGGCCGGGGACGACGAAGCGGTCCCAGCCCTCCTCCACACGGGACTTGGCCTCCGTACCCGTCAGCGCACCGCCCAGCACCGGGTAGTACCAGTCCATCGAGTAGCGGTGCTTGTCCAGGAACCGCTCCGGGTGGCGACGGATCGCATGGCGGAGCGCTCCGACCGCGAGCTCCCAGTCCGGCTGCGGCTCTTCGCGCTGTTCGGCGACGGCGAGCGCGCAGCGCAGGGCGTGGTGGATGGAGGAGGAGCCGGTCAGCAGGGCGTCGGTGGTGAAGCTGCCGTCCTCCTCGCCCTTCCAGCCGATCTGGCCCCCGGGCTGCTGCAGCCGCAACACGTACTCGATGGCCGCGTAGACGGCCGGCCACATGCGGTCCAGGAAGGTGTCGTCGCCCGTGGAGAGGTAGTGGTGCCAGACGCCCACCGCGATGTACGCGACGAAGTTCGTCTCTCGGCCGTGGTCGGTGACGTCCGCGAAATCGCCGTCGGCGTAGGCCGCGTACCAGGAACCGTCGGCGTTCTGGTGCCGTGCCAGCCACTCGTACGCCCGCTCGGCGGCCTCGTGCTCGCCCGCCGCGTCCAGGGCCATCGCGGCCTCGGTGTGGTCCCAGGGGTCCAGGTGGTGTCCCCGGAACCACGGGATCGCACCGTCCTCCCGCTGTACGGCGAGGATGCCGCGGACGGTCGCGGCAGCCTGCTCGGCGGTGAGGACCCCGGGCAGGACGAGGTGTTCTGTCCGGGGAGTGGTCACCGGGCGTCCACCGAGGGCAGATGGGGCTTGGTCGCGTAGGCCACGAAGCTCTTGCCGATCAGGGGGTTGAGGGCCTGTTCGGCGACCCTGGTGGCCAGGGGCTTCTTCATGATGTCCCAGACCAGCAGCTTGTGGTACGCCTTCACCGGCAGCGCCTTGTCGTTGTCGACGCCGAACGCGCACTTGAGCCACCAGTAGGGGGAGTGGAGTGCGTGCGCGTGGTGGGTGCCGTAGGGCTTGAGGCCCGCCTCGCGGATCTTGGCGAGCAGCTCGTCCGCCTTGTAGACGCGGATGTGGCCGCCCTCGACCTCGTGGTAGGCGTCGGACAGCGCCCAGCAGACCTTCTCGGGGCCGTAGCGCGGGACGGTGATGGCGATGCGGCCGCCGGGCTTGAGCACCCGGACCATCTCGGCGAGTACGCCCTTGTCGTCCGGGATGTGCTCCATGACCTCGGAGATGATGACGACGTCGAAGGACTCGTCGGGGAAGGGCAGCGCCAGGGCGTCGCCCTCCATCGCGGTCGCGGTGGCGCCCGCCGGGGCCTCGCCCGCCTCCTTCATCGCGGCGAACCACTTCGCGACCTCGCGGATCTCCTCGCCGTTCTGGTCGAGCGCCACGACCTGGGCGCCGCGCCGGTAGCACTCGAACGCGTGCCGGCCGGCCCCGCAGCCGAGGTCCAGGACGCGGTCGCCCGGGGCGAGCGGGAACCGGGAGAAGTCGACGGTCAGCACGTGGCCCTGCTTTCGGAGTGGGGGGCGGCTAGTTCTTCTACGGCTTCTGTGGTTTCCACGGTTTCCACGACGGTCTTCGGCGGTTGGGGCGCGCTGTGTTCCGGCGCCGGGGAGCCGGTGATGGCCTCGCGGTATCTGGCGACCGTTCCCTCGGCGGCGCGGGCCCAGGTGAAGTGCCGCAGCACCCGTTCACGGCCGGCGCGGCCGAGCCGTACCCGCAGCTCCGGGTCGCCCAGCAGGCGGCTGAGGCCTGCCGCCAGGGCGCCCGGGTCACCCGGCGGCACCGCCAGGCACGTCTCGCCGTCGCGGCCCGCGACCTCCGGGATCGCGCCGCCTGTCGTCGCGACCAGGGGCGTGCCGGTGGCCATCGCCTCGGCCGCCGGGAGGGAGAAGCCCTCGTACAGGGACGGTACGCAGGCGACCTCCGCAGAGCGGACCAGGTCGACCAGCTCGGCGTCCGAGATGCCCTTCACGAACTCGACGGCGCCTTCGAGGCCGTAGCGCTCCATGACCTGGGCGACGGGGCCCTCCGTGGGCCGCTTGCCGACGACGACCAGGTGGGCGTCCGGGCGCTCGGTGCGGACCTTCGCGAGTGCCTCGACGAGGAAGACAAGGCCCTTGAGCGGCACGTCCGCGCTGGACGTCGTCACGATCCGGCCGGGCACCACGGGCACCGACGGGTCCGGCGAGAACAGGTTGGTGTCGGCGCCGATGTGGACCACGTGGATACGGTCGTCCCGTACGCCGAGGTGGTCGACGATCTCGGCGCGCGAGGTGCCGGAGACGGTGAGGACCGAGGGCAGGCGGCGGGCGACGCGCTTCTGCATGCGGGTGAAGGCGTACCAGCGCCGTTTGCCCCAGCGCTGCTGCCAGTTCTCGGCCGCGTCCAGCTCCAGCTGCCGGTCGACGGTGATGGGGTGGTGGATGGTGGTCACCAGGGGGGCGCCCACATCACCCAGCAGCCCGTATCCGAGCGTCTGGTTGTCGTGCACGACGTCGAACTGGCCGCGGCGGGCGCGGAGATGACGGCGGGCGCGCAGGGAGAACGTCAGCGGCTCCGGGAAGCCGCCGGTCCACATGGTCGCGACCTCCAGCGCGTCGATCCAGTCGCGGTACTCGTCGCGCCCCGGGGTGCGGAAGGGGTCCGGCGAGCGGTAGAGGTCGAGGCTCGGCAGCTCGGTCAAGCTCAGCCGGCCGGCGTAGTCCGCGCCCTCGTCGAGCACGGGGTAGGGCTGGGAGCCGATGACCTCGACGCGGTGGCCGAGGCGGGCCAGCTCACGCGAGAGGTGGCGGACGTAGACGCCCTGTCCGCCGCAGAACGGGTTCCCTTTATAAGTGAGGAGCGCGATGTGGAGCGGTCGCTCGCCGTCGGCGGCGAGGTCCTCCCGGGGACCCGCCTGACTGGCCTCAGCGGTCACTCTGGGCCCCCTTCTGCCTGCACTGTCCCGCGAGATTACGCCGGGACGCTAATCTAGAACAAGTTTCAGACTTGATCGTCCAGGAGGCTCTGAATCTACCGGCAGGTAGGGGTGCGGTGAGCAGTGGATCAGGTGATTCGCGCCACGGCCGAGGCCCTGCCAAACTCGGTGCGATCACCAGCCCTCACCGACTGTCACGGAACGGGATCCATGCCTGCGCAAGCGAAGGTGGCCAAGGTGGAAGCACGTACCTCGCAGCCGGCCTCCCCGCCCCTCACGGAGCGGCAGGAGGCGCGTCGTCGGCGCATCCTGCACGCGAGCGCGCAGCTGGCCAGCCGGGGCGGTTTCGACGCGGTGCAGATGCGCGAGGTCGCCGAGTCCTCGCAGGTCGCCCTCGGCACCCTCTACCGCTACTTCCCGTCCAAGATCCATCTGCTGGTCGCCACCATGCAGGACCAGCTGGAGCACATGCACGGCACGCTGCGGAAGAAGCCGCCGCAGGGCGAGACGGCGGCCGAGCGGGTCGCCGAGACGCTGATGCGGGCCTTCCGCGCGCTGCAGCGCGAGCCGCATCTGGCCGATGCGATGGTGCGTGCGCTGACCTTCGCCGACCGCAGCGTCTCGCCCGAGGTGGACCAGGTCTCCCGCCAGACCACCCTGATCATCCTGGACGCGATGGGCCAGGAGAACCCGACCCCCGAGCAGCTCTCCGCGGTCCGGGTCATCGAGCACACCTGGCACTCGGCCCTGATCACCTGGCTCTCGGGCCGCGCCTCCATCGCCCAGGTCAAGATCGACATCGAGACGGTCTGCCGGCTGATCGACCTGACGGATCCGAAGGCGTCCGGGAAACCGTCCTGAGGAGAGCGGAGGAAGCCGGCCGCGGTTCGGCGGCGCCCCGGGGCACGTCTCAGCCGACCGCCGCCAGCCCGCTCCAGCTCCGCCCGATCGTCGCGCCGTCCGCCCACTGCGCCAGCAGCCGCCGCGCCTCCTCCTCGGGGGCCGCGAGGGACACCGTCTGGGCGCCTGTCGGCAGGCTCCGGTCCTGCTGGTGGGTGCCCTCGCTGCAGCAGCCGCAGAGCACGCGGGCGCTGCTGGCCGGTTCCGCGCCGTAGCCGTGCTCGCCGAACAGGTCGAGCAGGGCCCGCAGGTCGACCGCCTCGCCGGCCGCCACGGTCACCTCCATGGTGGGCAGCTCGGAGGCCTCGAAGAGGAGCAGCTCGTCGAAGACGGGGAAGGTCACGCCGTCGAGGATCCGCTCCCCCTTCGGCTCGCCGTCGTGGACGACGATCTCGCCGTACCGCCGCCCTCCGGTCACCGGGACGTTCACCACCCGCCCCCGCGTCGGGCACAGCCGCTCGATCCACACGACCTCGCGCTTGCCGCCGGTGTCGAGCCGTACGCATGCGTTGCCGAAGCTGCCGACGATCTCGCCCTCACCGTCGGGGAGGGCGATGCCGAAGCCGGCCCAGGCGTCGCGGGCCGTGGCCCAGTCGCGCTGGATGGTCGCCGCGATGCCCAGGTTCCAGTACGCCGGGTCGCCCTCACCGCGCGGGGAGCGCGCGGCGGCCTCGCGTCCGAGTTCGTACGCCTTCGCCCAGTTCCGCAGGAACTTGTGGGCGAGCGCGGCGTTGTACCACCAGTTGGCGCTCGGTTTCTCGTCCGGGAAATGGGCGAGCACCTGCTCGTAGAGGCCGGCGGCGCGCGGCCACGCCTCGGCCTGCCACGCCTCACGAGCCTGCTTGATCAGCTTTCTGGCCTCGGACCTTCGCACTCTTCCCCGCCCCGATCGCTCCTACGGCAACCGCTGGAGCGTAGCGGGCACACCAAGGACCTACGAGACGGGTTCCCTTCGCCGGTGCTACCCGGGTCAGGTGGTGGAGGTCGCCTTCCAGTCGTGGACCTTGCGATCCACGGCCTTCCGGCCTCTCAGCCCGGACCGTCGACGTCGGTCCCAGCGGACTGACTGCTTCACGCCAGAATCGGCTACTCCGGTTCGGGCTCCCTCACTCGTCCCGTAGGCCAATTCCCAGAATAGAACATCCGACCTGGAATGAAACCCCTGAAATGGTACTTTTTCTGGCTCTACTCCTCCGGCGGAAACACCGGCTCCCCACTCCCCAGCAGCGTGATCACGACGGCCTCCACCGGGCAGTTCTCCGCCGCCTCCAGGATGCGTTCGTCGGCGTCCGTCTCCGGCTCGACGGGGTGCGACTGCATGGCGGAGTCGAGGCGGAAGGCCCCGGTCGCGCGGTGGACGCACTGGGCCGAGCCGATGCAGACGGAGCGGTCGACCTCGACGTGCCAGCGGTCGCCCATGGTCACTCAGCCCTCCCAGCCTGCCGGGAGATGGATCATCTTGTGTTCGAGGTACTCGCCGTAGCCCTCGGGCCCGAACTCCCGCCCAAGGCCGGAGTTCTTGTAGCCGCCGAAGGGGCCGAGCATGTCGAGGCTGAAGGTGTTCACCGAGTACGTGCCGGTGCGGACCTGCCGAGCCACCTCGATGCCGTGAGCCACGTCCACCGTCCACACGCTGCCGCTGAGCCCGTACTCGGAGTCGTTCGCGATCTTCAGGGCTTCGGACTCGTCGCCGTACGGGAGCAGGCAGATCACCGGGCCGAAGATCTCCTCCCGCGCGATGCGCATGGAGTTGTCGACGTCGCCGAAGAGGGTCGGTTCGACGTACCAGCCGCGGTCCAGGCCCGGCGGGCGGCCGCCACCGGTGAGGATCTTGGCGCCCTCCTCCTGGCCGATGCGGATGTAGTCGAGGTTGCGCTGCTGCTGGCGCTTCGCCACGAGCGGGCCGACCTGGGTCGCCGCATCCAGGGGGTCGCCGACGACCAGGGCGCTCGCCGCCGCCGCGAAGGCCTCGGCGAACTCGTCGTAGCGCGAGCGCGGCAGCAGGATGCGGGTCTGGGCCACGCACGCCTGGCCGTTGTTCATCCAGGCCGCCGGGACGACGCCCGCGACGGTGGTCGCCACGTCCGCGTCCGGCAGGACGACCGCCGCCGACTTGCCGCCCAGCTCCAGTGTCACGCGGGTGAGGTTGCGGGAGGCCACCTCCATCACGCGCCTGCCGGCCGCCACCGAACCGGTGAAGGCGACCTTGTCGACCCCGGGATGCCCGACCAGGTACTCGCTGACCTCGCGGTCCGCGGGCAGGATCGACAGCACGCCCTCGGGCAGCCCGGCCTCGCGCGTGATGTCGGCCAGGATGTACGCGTCCAGCGGCGACTCGGGTGACGGCTTGAGCACCACCGTGCAGCCGGTGAGCAGCGCGGGCGCGAGCTTGGCGGCGGCCACGAACTGCGGGACGTTCCAGGGGACCACGGCCGCCACGACCCCGACCGGCTCGCGCCGCACCAGGATCTTCCCGAGCACGCCGTCGCGCTGCTCCTCATACGTGAAGTTCCGGGCGACGGTGATCGCCGCGTCCCACACCATCATCGCGCCGAGCGCCTGCGCGAGGACGCTCCAGGAGTACGGGGACCCGTTCTCGGAGGAGATCACACGGGCGATCTCCTCGTGCCGTACGGCGATCGCGTCCTTGATGCGGGTGACGACCTCGATCCGTTCGTCGAGGGTCATCCGCGGCCAGGGCCCCTCGTCGAAGGCGCGGCGGGCGGCGGCGACGGCCCGGTCGACGTCCTCCCGCGAGGCGTGCGGCACCCGCCCGATGACCTCCTCGGTGTGCGGTGAGATCACCTCGATGACGTCCTTGCCGAGGGGGTCGGTCAACTCCCCGCCGATGAACAGCTGTCCGTGTTCCACGAGCTCGGTCATGGCCGACTGCCTCCCCGGAGCGCCTGTCTCTGACGGTTCATCAGATACGGCACTGATACCAGTTCCCCTCGGAGGAGTCCACGGGCCGCACACGAGTTGACCGCGTGGACAGGTGACTTGGGCTCCCATCGAAACGCGTTCTAGTTATAGTGGGCCGAGCGTGGCCGGTCCGCGGTGATTGGGGAGCCCATGACGCAGGTGTACGACCACGGCGGAGGCGTCCGGTCGATCGAGGTCCCCATCCCGGACAACCCGCTCGGCCATACGCTGGTCTACGTCGTCGACACCGACCGCGGGCCCGTACTGGTCGACACGGGCTGGGACGACCCCGCCTCCTGGGACACGCTCGCCGAGGGGCTGACGGCCTGCGGTACGGCGGTGGGCGAGGTGCACGGCGTCGTCATCACCCACCACCACCCCGACCACCACGGCCTGTCCGGCAAGGTGCGCGAGGCGTCCGGCGCCTGGATCGCCATGCATGCCGCGGACACGGCGATCGTGCGGCGCACCCGCGACACCCGGCCGGGGCGCTGGTTCGCGTACATGACCGCCAAGCTGGTCGCCGCCGGCGCCCCCGAGGAGCACGTGGCACCGCTGCGCGACGCAGCGCCCCGCACCACTCTGCCGGGCTTCTCCCCCGCGCTGCCCGACCGGGAGATCGTCCCCGGCGAGCTGCTCGGCCTCCCGGGCCGCCGGCTGCGCGCGATCTGGACGCCGGGGCACACCCCCGGTCATGTCTGCCTGCACCTGGAGGAGCAGCATCCGGCCCGACTGCCGGGCCACGGAAGGCTGTTCTCCGGCGATCACCTGCTTCCCGAGATCACCCCGCACATCGGCCTGTACGAGGACCCCGACGACACCACGGTCACCGATCCCCTCGGCGACTACCTCGACTCCCTCGAACGCGTCGGCCGTCTCGCCCCCGCCGAGGTGCTCCCCGCCCACCAGCACGTGTTCGCCGACGCGCCCGCCCGCGTACGGGAGTTGCTGGACCATCACGAGGACCGGCTCACCGGCCTCCGGTCGCTCCTGGTGGAGCCGCTCACCCCCTGGCAGGTCGCCGAGCGGATGGAGTGGAACCGGCCCTGGGCCCAGATCCCGTACGGCTCGCGGAACATCGCGGTCTCGGAGGCCGAGGCGCATCTGCGGCGGTTGGTGAAGCTGGGGCGGGCGGAGGCGGTGGCGGGGAGCGATCCGGTGACGTACGTGGCGGTGTGCTGTGCCTTTCCGGGGGATAACCCCCGGACCCCCAGCAGAAAAGCAGGTCGGCCGGGATCGCCGGCGGCGCGAGGCGAAGCTGAGTAAACCGGTCGCGCCCGGTGATCCGCCGCTGGTACCAACGGTCCCATGGACCCGTTGCAGCAACTCCTCGCCGAACGCGCCTGCGAGCGTCTGATCCTCGACTTCGTCCACCGCCTGGACCTCGGCGAACCCGCCTCCGTGGCCGAGCTGTTCACCGAGGACGGCTGGTGGGAGTGGCCGCCTCCCGGCGACGGGCGGCGGTCCGAGCGGCGGGAGGCGCTGCGGAAGTACTTCGGCGCACGACCCGTCGACAAGCTCTCGCGGCGGATCATGTCCAACATCCGCACCACGGTGACCTCGCCGGACACGGCCGAGGCCACCTCGTACTTCACGACGTACCGGATCGAAGGCTGGACGGGCGGCATGGTCCCGGCCGGTCCGCCCGTCCAAGTGGGCTGCTACGAGGACACCTTCCGCCGCGTCGACGGCCGGTGGCTGCTCGCCTCCCGCACCCTGCACCTCCCCTTCGGCGGCCCGACCCCGCACGTCGGCCGCGGCCCCCTCGAACCCGTCCGCACCGACCGAGCGCCCTTCGTCCCCTTCGCCGACGGCAGCGCGCCACCGCTGTCCCAAGGGGTGCGCAGCGGTCCGCTGCTGTTCACCTCGGGCCAGGGGCCGCTGGATCCGGCGACCGGCGAGATGTCCGCGGACTTCGGCGCGCAGGCGCGGCAGGTGCTCGCCAACGTCGAGGCCGTCGTCGCGGCGGCGGGCGGCGACCGGCGGTCGATCACACGCTGCACCTGCTACCTGGCCGACCGCGCCCACTTCGCCGAGTTCAACCGCGTCCACCGGGAGTTCTTCACGGACTGCTCGCCCCTGCCCGCCCGTACGACGGTGGTGGCGCGGCCGGTCCGGGAGGGGGTGCTGGTCGAGGTGGACGCGGTGGCCGTCGTCGGCTGAGCGCGCGCCTACGCGATCGTACGGACCAACTCCTCTGCCTTGCCGAGGAGTTGGACCTCCCGTCTACTCATCGTCGGGTTGGCCGCGCGCCGTCGTCGGGCCTGCGCCAGGCCGTCGTCGGTGAGCTGGGAGGGGTCGGCGAGGAGCGCGGCCAGCATGGCGCGGGCGGCGTCGGCGAGCGGTTCGTCTCCGACGGCGACCTGCGCGAGGATCACGGCGGAGATGCCCCAGTCCAGGCCCGGGTGCCCCTCCTCGGTGTTGCTCCAGTCGATCACGTACGGGCCCTCGGACGTCAGAATCACATTGTCCGGGTGCAGATCGAGGTGGAGCACGCGGCAGTCGGCGGCATCGCGGGCGGGGACGGTGTGCAGTCGGCGCAGGAGTTCGGCGAGCATCGCGCCGGCCTCTTCGGCGCCGAGTGGACCGGCCAGGCAGGCCTCAAGCATCGTCGGCCCGGACAGCCGCTCCATCACCAGCTCGGTGGGCGTGGAGTCGGACAGCCGTACCCGGGGCACGGGGTATCCGTGCGCGCGTACGTGCTCCATCACGGCCCCCTCGGCGAGAGCGTCACCCCATCCCTCGCGGTTGCGCCGCAGCACCCATCCCGCGTCGAGCTCGTACACGTCGTTGACCCGGCCCGTGCCGAGCAGCCTCCCCGTTGCCATGGTCCGAAGCTACCGCCGCCTGCGCCCCACAGGCGGCTCTCAGCGTGTTCCTACGAGCCGGTACAGTGGCCGGGTCGTCATCACGCCGTACGGGGGGAAGCCGGTGCAATTCCGGCGCTGACCCTCCCCCAGTGCCTAAAGGGCCTGGGCGGTGCCCCCACCCGTGACCCGCCCGCACCGGGCGGCCAGCCGGATTGCCCCGCGCGGTTGTGACCGGCTCACGTGCGTCGGCACCCGTCGGCGTGCGGCACCGTCGAGGCATACGGAGCCGAGCCGCCGGGGTCGTCCCGTGCTGCCCGCTCCCGCAGGGAGAGGCACCCGCCGATCATGAACGTCGTCCGCCGCAGCGCCGCGGTACTGGCCGCCACCGCCGTCGTACTGGGCGCAGCCGTCCCCGCCTTCGCCGCGTCCCCCTCCCCGTCCCTGCCCGGCGGGCTGTACGGCACGTCCGACCCGAAGTACGACGGCGTCTGGCGCCAGTCGCTGGCGCTGCTCGCGCAGGACACCGTGGGGGTGAAGCCGGCGGCGAAGGCGGTGGACTGGCTGGCGGGACAGCAGTGTGCGAACGGGGCCTTCGCACCGTTCCGCGCGGACACGGTGAAGGCCTGTGACGCGAAGCTCATGGTGGACACGAACAGTACGGGCGCCGCCGTCCAGGCCCTCGCCGCGCTCGGCGGACACGGGAGCGTCACCGGCAAGGCGGTCTCCTGGCTGAAGTCCGTGCAGAACAAGGACGGCGGCTGGGGCTACGCCCCGGGCGGAGCGAGTGACGCGAACTCGACGTCCGTCGTCATCGGCGCGCTGACCGCCGTGGGCGAGAAGCCGGACCAGGTCGTGAAGGACGACAGGTCCCCTTACGACGCCCTGCTGAGGCTCGCCCTGCCCTGCGGCGGGGACGGCTCGGGCGCCTTCGCCTTCCAGCCGGACAAGAAGGGCGAGCTGTCCGCCAACGCGGACGCGAGCGCGGCCGCGGTCGTGGGCGCCCTCGGCAAGGGGCTGACCGGGGACTCCCCGAAACCCACCGGCGCCACTCCGACGTGCAAGAAGGCCACCGGCCGCGAGCAGGCCGCCCAGAACGGTGCCGGGTACCTCCTCAAGGCCCTGGCCAAGGACAAGCACCTGACGTCGACGCTGCCCGGCGCCAAGCCCCAGCCCGACTACGGCAACACGGCCGACGCGGTCCTCGCCCTCGCCACCGCGGGCCACGGTGACAAGGCTGCCGACGCCATGCGCTGGCTGGAGACCAACTCCGCGGCGTGGGCCCGGCAGGCCGGACCGGCCGCGTATGCACAGCTGATCCTCGCGGCGCACGCGGAGAACTTCGACGTCCACCACTTCGGCGGCCAGGACCTGGTCAAGCTCCTCGACGCGACCGGCCCCGCGCCCGCCAGGCACCGGCACAAGGCAGCACACAGGGACGACTCCGGCGTCAGCGTCTGGTGGATGATCGGCGTCGGCCTCGTCGGCGGCATCGGCGTCGGCTTCCTGATCAGCGGCCGCAAGAAGAAGGCGCAGCCGTGATACGCCGCTTCCTCCCGTTCCTCGCCGCCCTGTTCCTGACCCTGACCGGCAGCGGCCAGGCGCAGGCCGCCGGTTACCGCTACTGGTCCTTCTGGGACTACGACGCCGGTCACTGGACGTACGCCACCCAGGGCCCCGCCACCACCCGCCCCTCCGACGGCGCCGTCCAGGGCTTCCGCTTCTCGGTGAGCGAGGACTCGGGCGACTCGGCGAAGCCGCGCGGGGCGGTGTCGTTCCCGGTGATCTGCGCGCGGACCCCCGCGCAGGACGGCAAGAAGCGCGTGGCGTTCGTGCTCGACTTCGGCACGGCGGCCGACGCACCGTCCGGGGAGACACCGCCGGCCCGTCGCACGGTCTGCGCGCGGGTGTCTGCCGACGGCACGACGGCGGATGCGCTGGCGGCGGTGGCGAAGCCGCTGCGGTACGACACGAACGCGCTGTTGTGCGCCATCGCCGGGTATCCCGGGAGGGGGTGCGGGGAGCAGGTCTCCGGCGGGAAGAAACCGACCGCTGCCGCACGGAAGGGGGACAGGACGGACGGCCCGTCGGTCGGGCTGTTCGTGGGGGCGGGCGCCGTCGTGACGCTGGCCGCAGCAGCCGTGTGGCAGGCACGGCGACGCAGGCATGCGTAGCCGCGCCGCCAAGCCCGAGCAGCCGACGCAGCCTGCGGGAAATCGTGCCGCCGGGGCGGGTCCCGGCCTCCACCCCGGCGCCTGGTGGCTCTGGTCGCTGGGCCTGGGCACCGCAGCCACCCGCACCACGAACCCCCTCCTCCTCGCCCTCCTCATCGCGGCGTCCGCGTACGTCGTGGCCACCTGCCGCGCCCGAACCCCCTGGTCCCACTCCTACTCCGCCTTCCTCGAACTCGCCCTCGCCGTCCTCCTCATCCGCCTCGTCTTCGCGGTGGCGCTCGGCTCCCCCGTCCCCGGCACCCACGTGATCGCCACCCTCCCCGAACTCCCGCTCCCCCACTGGGCACAGGGCATCCGCCTGGGCGGCAAAGTCACCGCCGAGTCACTGCTCTTCGCCTTCTACGACGGCCTGAAGCTGGCCACGCTCCTCATCTGTGTGGGCGCCGCGAACGCCCTCGCCAACCCGTCCCGTCTCCTCAAGTCGCTGCCGGGCGCCCTGTACGAGGCCGGCGTGGCGGTGGTGGTCGCCCTCACCTTCGCCCCGAGCCTCATCGCCGACGTCCAGCGTCTGCGCGCCGCCCGCCGTCTGCGCGGCCGCCCGGACAGCGGCATCCGCGGTCTGCTGCAGGTCGGACTCCCCGTCCTGGAGGGCGCGTTGGAGCGTTCGGTCGCCCTCGCCGCCGCCATGGACGCCCGCGGTTACGGCCGCACCGCCGAGGTCACGCCCGCCGTACGCCGTACCACCGCCGCCCTCACCCTCGGCGGCCTGATCGGCGTCTGCGCGGGAACGTACGGACTGCTCACCGCCGAAGGCGGCACGTACGGCCTGCCCCTGCTGCTCGCCGGGGTCGCCGCGGCCCTGGCCGGTCTGCGGCTGGGCGGTCGGCGCAGCCTTCGTACCCGATACCGGCCCGACCGCTGGGACCTCCGCGCCTGGCTGGTCACGGCCTCCGGCGCCGCGGTCGCCGCGCTGCTCACCCTCGCTGCCGACGCCGATCCGGCGGCCCTGCACCCCGGTGTCGTCCCGCTCGTCGCCCCCACCCTTCCCCTGTGGCCGGCGGCGGCCGTACTCCTCGCTCTCCTGCCCGCCTTCATCGCCCCGAAGGAGGCGTCGTGATCCGCTTCGAGGATGTCTCCGTGACGTACGAGGGGGCGGCCGAACCCACCGTGCGGGGCGTGGACTTCGAGGTCCCGGAAGGCGAACTGGTACTCTTGGTCGGCCCGTCGGGAGTGGGAAAGTCAACCGTCCTCGGCGCGGTCAGCGGTCTCGTCCCGCACTTCACGGGCGGCACCCTGCGGGGCCGCGTCACGGTGGCGGGCCGCGACACGCGTACGCACAAGCCACGCGAACTCGCGGACGTCGTGGGCACGGTGGGCCAGGACCCGCTCTCCCACTTCGTGACGGACACCGTCGAGGACGAACTCGCCTACGGAATGGAGTCGTTGGGCCTGGCACCGGAGGTGATGCGCCGCCGCGTCGAGGAGACCCTCGACCTCCTCGGCCTGGCCGACCTGCGCAACCGCCCCATCGCCACCCTCTCCGGCGGCCAGCAGCAACGCGTCGCCATCGGCTCGGTCCTCACCCCGCACCCCCGGGTCCTGGTCCTCGACGAACCGACGTCGGCCCTCGACCCAGCGGCGGCGGAAGAGGTCCTGGCGGTCCTCCAACGCCTGGTCCACGACCTGGGCACCACAGTCCTGATGGCGGAACACCGCCTGGAACGGGTCATCCAGTACGCAGACCAGGTCGCCGTCCTGCCGGCCCCGGGAGCCCCCGTGCAACTCGGCACCCCGGCCGACATGATGGCCGTCTCACCGGTGTATCCGCCTGTGGTGGCTCTCGGCCGCCTGGCATCCTGGTCCCCACTTCCCCTGACGGTGAGGGACGCACGTCGCCGGGCGGGGGCACTGCGCGACCAACTCGCTCAGCCTGCGGGCAGTCGTGCCGCTGGGGCGGCTCCCGACCCGAAGAGAGGCGGCACCCCACAAGCGCGGGCCGGCGAACCCACCCCGACAGCAACCTCCACCTGGCTGCGCCGACGTAAGAAGGCTCAGCCCGAACGAACTCCCGACCTTCCTGCGGAAGTTCGCTCCCTGTCCGTCCGCCGAGCCCAGATCCAAGCCCTCCGCCGCATAGACCTGACCATCGCCCCCGGCGAAACCCTCGCCCTGATGGGCCGAAACGGCGCCGGCAAATCCACCCTCCTCAACACCCTCGTAGGCCTGACACACCCCACCACGGGTTCAGTGAGCGTCGCCGGCCTCGCCCCCCACCGCACACCGCCCCCCACCCTCATCCGCCACGTAGGCCTGGTCCCCCAGGAACCCCGTGACCTCCTCTACGCGGACACGGTCGCAGCCGAGTGCGCCGCAGCCGACCGCGACGCCGATGCCGCCCCCGGCACCTGCCGCACCCTCCTCTCAGCGCTCCTCCCCGACATCACCGAGGTCACCGAGGTCACGCACCCCCGCGACCTCTCCGAAGGCCAGCGCCTCACCCTCGCCCTGGCAGTCGTCCTCACCGCCCGTCCACCCCTCCTCCTCCTCGACGAACCCACCCGCGGCCTGGACTACGCGGCAAAGGCCCGCCTCGTGACCCTGCTCCGCAACCTGGCAGCCGAAGGACACGCGATCGTCCTGGCCACGCACGACGTCGAACTGGCCGCCGAACTCGCCCACCGAGTGGTCCTGCTCGCCGACGGCGAGGTGATCGCCGACGGACCGACGGCCGAGGTCGTCGTCTCGTCCCCGTCCTTCGCCCCGCAGGTCACCAAGATCCTCGCCCCGCAGCAGTGGCTCACGGTCGCCCAGGTACGGGAGGCCCTGGGATGACGCCGCAGGCCCGCCCCATCCGCCTGGGCCCCCGCTCCCTCACGGCCCTCGCCCTGGTCAGCGCCGTGGGAGTGGCCGCCTTCGGCTGGCCCTTCCTCGCCCCGCCCAGCTCACAGCTCGGCGCCCACGCCCAGGACGCCCCCTGGCTCTTCGCGGGTCTGCTGGTGCTGCTGGTCGCCGTCGTGGCCGCGACCATCGCGGAGTCAGGGCTCGGCCCGAAGGCGGTCGCCATGCTCGGGGTGCTCGCGGCGACCGGCGCGGCCCTGCGCCCGCTGGGCGCCGGGACCGCGGGCATCGAGCCGATGTTCTTCCTGATGGTGCTGAGCGGACGCGTGCTCGGCCCGGGCTTCGGCTTCACCCTCGGCTCGCTCACCATGTTCGCGTCCGCGCTGCTCACGGGCGGTGTGGGTCCGTGGATGCCGTTCCAGATGCTGTCGATGGGCTGGTTCACGACGGGGGCCGGGCTGCTCCCGGGGCCCGACCGCCTGCGCGGCCGCGGCGAGCTCGCGCTCCTGGCCTGCTACGGCTTCCTCGCCGCCTTCGCCTACGGCACGATCATGAACCTGGCCGGCTGGCCCTTCATGGGCGCGCTCGCCTCGGGCATCGCCTTCGACCCGCAGGCCGCCGTCCCCGCCAACCTGGCCCGTTTCCTCGCGTACTGCGCGGCCACCTCGCTGGGCTGGGACCTGGGCCGGGCGGTCGTCACCGTCGTACTGACGCTCACGCTCGGCCCGGCCGTGCTCAGGGCACTACGCAGAGCCACCCGCCGGGCCGCGTTCGAGACCGCCGTCACTTTCGACCCCCACTGACCGGTGAACCACCCCACATGACCCACATCACCCACTATCTGCTCTAGTAGTACAAACCGGACGCCATGTCCACGCCATAACGGCCCCTGACCTGCACTTTGAGAGCCAGGTCACACGACCATCGCCTCACCCATATACGACCACAACTAGCAAATACGGTCATTGCGGACCCCCTCCGAGCCTGCTTCTCTGGATGACGTCGCACGGCGCCGATGTGCCCACAGGGCCACGGCGCCGACGCATGCCCCACGGGGCTCCCGGGTTCACCGGGACTCCGGGACTGCGTGCGACCCCATGCCCCCGAAGAAAAAGGTTTCTCGTGTTCGTCTCCCGCATCGCCCGCCGCATCGCGTCCCCGAAGAAGGCCCTCGCCTCCGCCGCCGTGGCCGCCGCCACCGCTGGCATGGCGCTGACCGCGGCTCCTGCTCACGCCGCGACCGCCAACTCGGCCGCCAGCGCTCAGGCGATCGCGCACCAGATGATCCCGAACGCGGCGCAGTACAACGCCTTCAGCAAGATCGTCGAGCGTGAGAGCGGCTGGAACGTCACCGCCACCAACTCCTCCTCCGGCGCCTACGGCCTGGTCCAGGCCCTCCCGGGCTCGAAGATGGCCAGCGCCGGCTCGGACTGGAAGACCAACCCCAGGACCCAGATCAAGTGGGGCCTTGACTACATGAACTCCCGCTACGGCAGCCCGGCCGCCGCCTGGTCGTTCTGGCAGGCCCACAACTGGTACTGAGCCGCCGGACCCGGCTCAGCCCCGAGCCCGTACGCCGTCGAAGAACCGCACCACCTGCGGGGCCGACACGGCGAAGGAACCGAAGTGGTCCACGGCTCCCTGATCGACCACCCGCACCCTCGCTCCTTGACCGGCGAGGGTGCGGGCGCATGTGCGGGCGTTGCCGATGGGCACGTCGGTGTCGTCGGCACCGGCGTACAGCCGCACCGGCACGTCCGGCTTCCAGTCACAGGTGTGGTCGGCGGCGCGCGTCGCCTCCAGCAGCCCGCCCGACAGGTGTCGCAGCCGCTCCTGGAAGGCGGGCGGCGGCGAGAGCCCTCCGGGTCCGCCAACTGGCCGGTGTTTCATAGGATTTGTGCATCTGATCGGTCATGGCGTCGACGCTACGGACGCGCGTCGGATGTCGGCATCCGAGCGGCCCCCGCGTCCGTGGTGGACTTGAGTGCACCCTGCCCGTCCGGCTGCCCGGAGAGTTGATGAGCGTGAGTGAGAGCGAACAGGGGGCGCGCGGACTGCGCCTGGTGTTCGTGCTGTTGGGGCTGACCGTGGTCAGCGGGCTGATCGACGCGGTGAGCTATCTGGGGCTCGGGCACGTCTTCACCGCGAACATGACCGGCAATGTGGTGGTGCTGGGCTTCGCCGCCGCCGGGGCGCCCGGGTTCTCCGTACCGCACACCGCGACCTCGCTGGTCTGCTTCCTGCTCGGCGCGGTGGCCGGGGGGCGGGTCACGCGGCGGCTGGGCGACGGTCCGAAGCGCACCTGGGCGCGGCTGACGCTCGCCGTCGAGGCGGTGCTGGTGGGCGGGGCCGCCGCGGCCGCGTTCGCCGCCCCGCACGCCACCGCCACCCGCTACGCCGTCATCGGGCTCACGGCCGTCGCGATGGGCCTGCGCAACGCGACGGTCCGCAAGCTCGACGTCCCCGGCCTCACCACGACGACCGTCCTGACGATGACGCTGACGAGCCTGGCCGCCGACTCCCGGGCCGGCGGCGGCTCGGGCCGGCGCTCGCCGCGCCGTTCGGCGGCGGTCGTCGCGATGGCCGCCGGCGCCTGCCTCGGCGCCTGGCTGGTCCTCCACCACGGCCTGGGCATTCCGCTGCTGGTCGCGGCGGTGGCGGTGGCCGTGCTGGCGGTGGTGGCGTCGGGGCGGGAGTGACCCCGACGCACCGGTGCCGCTTACTTGCCGATCACTTGCCGATCACTTGCCGAGGAAGGCCAGCAGCGCGGTGTTGACCTCCTCCGCGTGGGTCCACAGCAGGCCGTGCGGGGCGCCCTCGATCTCCACGTACTCGGCGGAGGGCAGCAGGGCGCGGAAGGGCCGCCCGGTCGAGTCGATCGGCAGGATGCGGTCGCCGGTGCCGTGCAGGATCAGCGTCGGCACGTCGACCTTCGCCACGTCCGCCCGGAAGTCGGTGATCCAGGTCGGCACGCAGGCCACCGAGGCGTGCGCCGAGGCAGCGGCCGCCACGTTCCAGCTGTTGCGCACGGCCTCCTCGCTGATACGGCTGCCGAGCGTCTCGTCCAGGTTGTAGAAGTCCTGGTAGAACGCGGTGAAGTAGGCGTACCGGTCCTTGCTGACGGCTTCCAGGATGCCGTCGAAGACCTGCTGGTCGACGCCGGCCGGGTTGTCGTCGGTCTTGAGCAGGAAGGGCTCGAGCGACGCCAGGAAGGCGGCCTTCGCCACTCGGCCGGAACCGTAGGTGCCCAGGTAGCGGCCGACCTCGCCGGTGCCCATCGAGAAGCCGACCAGGACCGCGTCCGTCAGGTCCAGCGTGGTCAGCACCTTGTCCAGGTCGGCGGCGAAGGTGTCGTAGTCGTAGCCCTTGGTCGGCTGCGAGGAGCGGCCGAAGCCGCGCCGGTCGTAGGTGATGACCCGGTGGCCGGCCTCCAGCAGCGCGGGCACCTGCCGCTCCCAGGAGTGGCCGTCGAGCGGGTAGCCGTGGATGAGCACGACCGGCTGTCCGGTGCCGTGGTCCTCGTAGTAGAGCTCGATGGGCGCGCTGTTCTCTTCGCCGACGGTGATGTACGGCATGTCGGTTCCCCTTCCATGGGCGGGACGTTGCCAACGGCCACCAGCACACCACCGGTGATTCGTGGTCACCAGGCAGAAGCACAGGCGGAAGTACGGTCGATCGGCCAAACGGCGTCCGACATTCCGGCTCCACGACGGATGGATGCTTGTTCTAATTGCCGTGATGACCAGAAATGATCCGGATGTTTCTCAGAGCGGTACGGCTTTCGGCGTCACGCTGCGCTCCCTGCGCCGGGCCGCCCGGCTGACACTGGAAGGGCTGTCCGAGGCGTCCGGGGTGAGCGTCCGCGCGCTGGGCGACCTGGAGCGCGGCCGCAGCCGCGGACCGCAGCGCCGTACCGTCGACGCGCTCGCCGCCGCCCTCGAACTGGACGGCGGACAGCGCGAGCGCCTACAGCGGCTGGCCGACGCCGGCCGCGGACGCGGCGGCCCGACCACACCGCCCCATCTCCTGCGCACCGTCGCCGACTTCACCGGCCGCGAGCGGGAACTGGCCGATCTGGAGGCACTCGCCACCACCGCCGGCTCCCGGGCCGCGGTGCTCTTCGGGCCGGGCGGGCAGGGCAAGACGACGCTCGCCGCGGAGGCCGTGCGGCGGCTGGCCGGGCACTTCCCGGACGGCTGCGTCGGTGTGCGGCTGCACGGCATGAGCGAGTCACCGCTGCCCGCCACCGAGGCACTGGTGCTGGTGCTGACGGCGCTCGGTCACCCGCCCGACCGGATCCCGGTGGACCTGGCCGCCCGGGAAGCCGTCTACCGGTCCACCCTGGCCTCCCGCCGAGCGCTGATCGTCCTCGACGACGCGGCCGACGAGGAACGGACCAGACCGCTGCTGCCGGACGCCGAGGGCAGCTTCGTGCTGGTCACCAGCAGGCGGCCGCTGGCCGGACTGGAAGGCGTACGGCGCATCAGGCTCGGCGGACTCAGCGGCCGGGAGTCGGCGACGCTGCTGCAGCGCATCCTCGGCGCCCCGCGCACCGACGGCCAGTCCGAGGCGATCGCCCGGCTGACCGAACTGTGCGGGCATCTGCCGCTGGCCCTGCGGATCGTCGGCAACCGCCTCTCCAGCCGCCCGGGCTGGACCCCGTCCCGGCTGGCCGACCAACTCGGCGACGAGGAGCGGCGGTTGAGCGGCCTGGTCGCGGGCGACCTCGCCGTGCGCAGCGCCCTCGCCCTCTCCTACGGCCAGCTCACCGTCCCGCACCGGCTGCTGTTGCGCAGGCTCGCGCTGCTGCCCGGGCCCGACACCGGCCCCGGCCTCGCGGCCGTCCTGACCGGCGAGGACGTGTGGACGACCGAGGACTCCCTCGACGTCCTGGTCGACCGCGGCCTGCTGGAGGAGCCGGCACCGGGCCGGTACGGCCTGCACGACCTGGTGCGCCTCTTCGCCCGTGAGCAACTCGACGAGGAGGAGACACGGTCGGTGGGCCTCCGCATGGCGGACTGGCTGCTGCGCTCGGCATCCGCGGCGGGCCGCTGGTTCGAGGCGCCGGGTGCGCCTGAGCCGTGGCCCGGTGAGGTCCCGGCCTTCGCGCCCGCGTCGGCCGACGAGGCGGAGGCGTGGCTGACGGCCGAACGGCCCCACTGGGTCGGCGCGTTGCCCCTCATGTTCGAGGCGGGCCGGCACCGGGAGATCCTCCACACCTCACGCACCCTGTACTGGTTCTCCGACCGCTGGGACCAGTGGCCCGAGTGGCAGAGCCTGTTCTCGTACGGCGCCCGGAGCGCTGCGGCGCTCGGGGACCGGGCGGCCGAGGCCCACCAGTTCAACTGTCTCGCCTGGGCGCACTCGTTCAGCTACCAGTACGAGCAGGCCGAGCAACTCGCCGAACGCGCCCTGGCGCTGGCGACCGAGGCCGGCGACGTCGGGCAGCAGGCCTGGGCCTGGGCCTACCTCACCGGGGCCCGCATGAACCTGGAACGCCCCGCGGAGGCGGAGCAGGCGGCCGAGAACGCCATACGGCTCTTCGAGGCCACCGGCGACACCACCGGAAAGGCGGTCGCCCAGCGCGCCCGCGGCAGCGCACTGCGCGAAGCCGGCCGCCCGGAGGAGGCCCTGGCCATCCACCGCGCCCTGCTCGGCGCCCGGGCCGGTGACGTGCCCGACCTCGACAACTACATGCGGGCCATCCTCCAGCACGAGACGGCCCTGGACCTGCTCGCCCTGCGCCGCTGGCCCGAAGCCGCCGAGGCCTACCGGGCCGTCACCGTCCCCGCCACCCACAAGGGCATCGACCACCTCCAGGCCCGCGCCCTCTCCGGCCTGGCCACCGCCCTGGAACACTGCGGCGACCTGGCAGAGGCCCACACCCACTACACCCGGGCCCACGCCCTGTACACCGCGCTCGGCGACACGACCTCCGCCGCACAGACGGCGGCCGCGATCGAGCGGACCCGCCCGGCCGACGCCGCCCGTCACCCCAGGTCGACCGCCACCCGATGATCGGGCTGCCCGTCCTTGGCCAGGATCGAGTGCTCGTCGGCGACGGCACGGTACAGCCGCATGCCGGACTCGCCCCGGACGTCCTCGGCTGTCCAGACCCGCCCGCCGTGCCGTACGGAACGCCGGGAGAAGACGTCCAGCCCGTGCGCGAGGCCCTCCCCCTCCACACGCGCGGCGAGGGCGGACATGTACACCCCCTGACCGGTGCCGATGGCCGCCGACGAGTCGAAGACCGAGATCCCCACCTCGGGCCGCACGGCGATGTTGCGGGAGTGCCGGACGTCAGGCGATGAGACCCAGAAGAACGCGCGGTGGCCCTCATGAGCGAAGTAGACCGGGGAGCTCCAGGGCCGTCCGTCGCCGTCGGCGGTGGCGAGCACCATGTACAGGCCGGCGTCGACGACCGCGCGGGCGATCTCACCGCGGTTCATCGACGGCTCCCGCGCTGCTCCTGCGGTACGAGAGCGGGAAGTCCAACTCCCAGTCGGCCGATGCGTCCGTCCGCTTCTCCCAGGCGCCGCGGATGGTGTCGCCGTCGTCACCGATCCGCCCGACGAACCGCTGCCGAAAGCTCAGCGGCGAGAAGTCGGGCGACTCGCGCAGCAGCTGCCAGACCTCACCGTCGAAGGTCATGGCATACGTCCGTACGACTCCCCGCGAGTCGAAGTAGTGCTGCGTGTACCCGCCCGTCTCCGGGTCGGCGGCGATGACCGACATGCTGTCCGGAACGGGATGGGGGGGCCTCGGAGCGCTGGACCAGGAAGTGCCCGTCAAGACTCCACTCGAACACACAGCGGCCGGGCGGCACCTCGAGCCCCGGGAACTCGGCCTCCACCACCCACTCCCCGACCAGCGCCTCCAGCCGCTTCAGGGCTTCCTGCCGTGCCGTCGCGTCCATCGCGAACACCTCCTTCTCACAGAGGCAGACGGCGGCCGCGAGGGAAACTCATCGGTCCCCGAGACTCAGCGTCGCCGCGCACAGGCCTGTCTCCCCACGACCGCGCGTCCGGTTGCCCACCGTCGCGCCCGCCCCGTCCTGCGCCGCCACGACCTCGAAGCCCAGGCTCCGCAGGAAGCCGAGCCCCGTCTCCCACCCCGCCGGACACGTGGCGGTCACCCTCCGCATCCCCCGCCCGGCGACCTCCTCCAGCAACCGAACGGCGACTCCCGTACCGACTCCCTCGCGCCGCGCCCCGGGAGCGACGAGGAACACCCCGACCGCGCAGCTCTCCGCATCGGGATGCCGGTCGACGACGTCGACCAGCCCGACGACATCCGCGCCCCGGCACATCACCAGCAGCCGCTTCTGGTCGAGGTCCGCGCCCTCGGGAAGCGCGTAGTACAGGCTCTGTACGTCCGCCGGGAGGGCCGGACCGCCGGTCGCGGCGACGAAGTAGTCCTCGCAGGACGCGAACAGAGCTGCCACCTGCGGCTCGTCCTCCGGCGTCAACTCACGCACCGTCACCCCGTCCACGGTCCCACCACCTCACCTCACGCATTCGAACCACACCGTCTTACCACCGCCGAGCGCCGGACCCACGCCCCATTTGTCGACCACGGCGTCGAGGAGTACGAGTCCTCGGCCACCTTCCACCTCTGGTGACAACTCGTGTGGAATACATGGCAGTTGAGGACATCCGTCGGTCACCTCCACCCTGACTCCGGCCGCCGACCGCAATACCAGCAGCACACAGCGCCTGCCCGGAACATGCCGTACGACATTGGCGACCAGCTCGGTCACGCCGAGCTCCACGGCGTCGGTCAGCTCCGCGAGTTCCCACTCGTCGAGCAGAGAGCGGACGATACGGCGGATGTGGCCGGCCGAGTGGGCGCCGACGGTGAGGCTCATGCGGTAGGTGGGGGGAATGAATTGATTCACAGGACGAGCTTGACCTTGCGCAACTACTCTGGGCTACGGGACGAGCACAACCAGTCCCGCAGTGGGCGGAGTTGTTGCACAGGCAGGGGGCCGTACACGTGACCCAGATCAACACCCTCGACCCGGGCGCCTCGCCGCTCGACTACTACGGCTACGAGTTGCGTCGGTATCGCGACGCCGCAGGGCTGACGCAGCGGCAGCTCGGGGACATCGTCAACTACACGGGCTCGATGATCGGCCAGATCGAGACGGCGAGAAAACTGCCGACACAGGACTTCAGCGAGCGGGCGGACGCGGCGCTGGGGACGGGCGGGGCGCTGTCGCGGCTCGTTGAGCTGGTGATGCGGAGTCAACTGCCGGGTTGGTTCAGGCAGGTGGCCGAGCTGCAGGCGCGGGCCATGGAGATCTGCTCCTTCGAGGACCACCTGATCCACGGTCTCCTGCAGACCGCCGGGTACGCGCGCGCCGTGCTCGGTGTGCTGAACCAGAGCAACCTCGAGGACCGCACCGCCGTCCGGCTGGCCCGCCAGAGTGTCTTCGAGAAGGACGAGTCGCCCGTCTTCTGGGCGATCCTCAGCGAGGGCACCCTGTATCAGGAGATCGGCGGTCGGGAGACCATGCGTGGCCAACTGGCCCACCTGTTGAGTTTCGAGCAGAACCCCCGGATCAACATCCAGGTCCTACCGTTCTCCGCCGGGGCCCATGCAGGCATGCAGGGCTCGTTCGACGTCTACCGTTTTTCGAGCGACCCGACCATCGTCTACACCGAGGGGTACGGGAGCGGGCATCCGACCGCCAATCCGGACACCGTCAAGGACTGCTCGCTCCGTTACGATCATCTCCAAGCCGCCGCGCTCTCCCTCAAGGACTCGGCGGAGCTGATGCGGCGAGTAATGGAGGAGCGCTATGGAGAACCAAGCGACTCAGTGGCGTAAGTCCAGCTACAGCGGCGATCAGGGCGGCAACTGCCTCGAAGTCGCCGAATCCCCCCACTCCACCATCGCCATCCGCGACTCCAAGAACCCCGCCGGGCCGGTACTGACCCTCCGGCCCGACGCGTTCCGCCGTTTCGTCTCCTGGAGCGGCACTACACCTGAGGTCTGACCGCACCCCCTGCCTTCGCCGCCCGGTGGGCTCTCCACTCCCTGCGGAAGAAGTAGGCGCGCAGGACCGCGATCGCCAGGAACAGCAGACCGAAGCCGCCCCGGCCCCAGCCTCCTACCTGCACGAAGTAGTAGAGGGCCAGGCCGGCGAAGGACAGGCTGATGGCGATGATGATGGGTTCGCGGAGGTAGAAGGGCAGGACGCGGAGGATTACGTTGATCAGCATTGGGCAAGTTGACCAGTCCGCGTCAATCCGCGCTACCGACTTACGCTTACAGGCGCTGAATGATCGTGCCCGTGGCCAGCCCACCCCCCGCGCACATGGTGATCAGCGCGAACTCCTTGTCCGTCCGCTCCAGTTCATGGAGCGCGGTGGTGATCAACCGCGCTCCCGTCGCCCCCACCGGATGCCCGAGCGCGATCGCGCCGCCGTTGACGTTGACCTTCTCCAGGTCCTGCTCGAAGACCTGCGCCCAGCTCAACACCACCGACGCGAACGCCTCGTTGATCTCGACGACGTCGATGTCCTTCAGGGACATGCCCGCCTTGCCCAGCACCGCCCGTGTCGCGTCGATCGGTCCGTCGAGGTGGAAGTGCGGGTCGGCGCCGACCAGCGCCTGGGCCACGATCCGCGCCCGCGGCTTCAGCTTCAGCGCGCGGGCCATCCGCTTGGACGCCCACATGATCGCCGCCGCGCCGTCGCTGATCTGCGAGGAGTTGCCCGCCGTGTGGATGGCCGTCGGCATGACCGGCTTCAGGCCCGCGAGCGCCTCCATGGTCGTGTCGCGCAGGCCCTCGTCCCGGTCGACGAGCCGCCACATGCCCTGTCCGGCGCGCTGTTCCTGCTCCGTCGTCGGGACCTGGACCGCGAACGTCTCCCGCTTGAAGCGCTCCTCGGCCCAGGCCGCGGCGGCCCGCTCCTGCGAGATCAGGCCGAGCGAGTCGACGTTCTCGCGCGTCAGGCCGCGATGGCGCGCGATCCGCTCCGCCGCCTCGAACTGGTTCGGCAGGTCCACGTTCCACTCGTCGGGGAACGGCTTTCCGGGGCCGTGCTTCGAACCCGAGCCCAGCGGCACCCGCGACATCGCCTCGACACCGCACGAGATACCGACGTCGATCACGCCCGCGGCGACCATGTTGGCCACCATGTGCGAGGCCTGCTGCGAGGAGCCGCACTGGCAGTCGACCGTCGTCGCCGCCGTCTCGTACGGCAGGCCCATGGTCAGCCAGGCCGTGCGCGCGGGGTTCATGGACTGCTCGCCGGCGTGCGTCACCGTACCGCCGACGATCTGTTCGACCGCGTCGGCGGGCATGCCGGTGCGGCCGAGGAGTTCACGGTAGGTCTCGCCCAGGAGGTAGGCGGGGTGGAGGTTGGCGAGCGCGCCGCCGCGCTTGCCGATGGGGGTGCGTACGGCTTCTACGATGACGGGTTCCGCGGCCATGGTGGGGGATCCTCTCCTCCGGTACCCGCGCGGCGCGGGGGCGTCCCGGCCGACCCCGCCACGCTGAACTAGTACGTGTTCTAGTTCTGGCAGCAGTCTGCTGACAGCGCATCCACAACCGCAAGAGCCGTGCATGCAATACGGCTCCAATTCAGCTTGTCGCACCTCTTGCCTCTTGTAGAACCCGTTACTACCTTCACGGCAAACCTGATACCTGATGGTCCGTCAGAATTTCGAGCCGGAGTCGCCCATGTCCTGTCCAGCTCTTCCCGACGGGTTCGACTTCACCGACCCCGACCTGCTGCACCACCGTGTGCCCCTGCCGGAGTTCGCCGAGCTGCGGCGGGCCGAACCGGTCCGCTGGATCCCGCAGTCGGGCAACCTCGCCGGCTTCCAGGACGAGGGGTACTGGGCCGTCACCCGGCACGCGGACGTCAAGTACGTCTCCACCCACCCGGAGCTGTTCTCCTCGTACCTCAACACGGCGATCATCCGCTTCAACGAGCACATCGAGCGCGACGCCATCGACGCCCAGCGGCTGATCCTGCTCAACATGGATCCGCCGGAGCACACCCGGGTCCGCCAGATCGTGCAGCGCGTCTTCACTCCGCGTGCCATACGGGCGCTGGAGGACCGGCTGCGCGAGCGCGCCCACGCCATCGCGCGGACCGCCCGCGCACAGACCGGCTCCTTCGACTTCGTCACGGAGGTCGCCTGCGAACTGCCCCTGCAGGCGATCGCCGAGCTCATCGGCATCCCGCAGGACGACCGGGCCAAGATCTTCGACTGGTCCAACAAGATGATCTCGTACGACGACCCGGAGTACGCGATCACCGAGGAGGTCGGCGCCGAGTCGGCCACCGAGCTGATCGCCTACGCCATGAACATGGCCGCCGACCGCAAGCAGTGCCCGGCCAAGGACATCGTGACCACGCTGGTGGCGGCCGAGGACGAGGGCAATCTCAACTCCGACGAGTTCGGCTTCTTCGTGCTGATGCTGGCCGTCGCAGGCAACGAGACGACCCGTAACGCCATCACCCACGGGATGCACGCGTTCCTGACCCATCCCGAACAGTGGGAGCTGTACAAGCGGGAGCGCCCTCAGACCGCCGCCGAGGAGATCGTGCGGTGGGCGACCCCGGTCAACTCCTTCCAGCGGACGGCCACCCAGGACACCGAACTGGGCGGGAAGCAGATCAAGAAGGGGGACCGGGTCGGGATCTTCTACGCCTCCGCCAACCACGACCCGGAGGTCTTCACCGACCCCGACGCGTTCGACATCCTGCGCGACCCCAACCCCCATCTCGGGTTCGGCGGCGGGGGCCCGCACTACTGCCTGGGCAAGTCCCTGGCCGTCCTGGAGATCGACCTGATCTTCAACGCGATCGCCGACGCCCTGCCGGGCCTCACCCTGGCCGGCGACCCGTCCCGGCTGCGCTCGGCCTGGATCAACGGAGTGAAGCACCTTCAGGTCGAGGTCCGTTGACCGCGTCCGGCTGACGATGGTCTCGGGCCGGCGGCCTCCCGGCGCCGCCGGCCCGTCCCTGCTCGGGTGGCCGCCCGCGGACCCCACAGCAGGGACTGCAGCCCGAAGCCGGCCCCGACCACGGCGGCACCGCCGACCGCGTCCAGGAACCAGTGGTTGCCGGTCGCGATGATCGAGAACAGCATGAACAGCGGATACAGCAGCCCCGCGGGCTTCATCCACCACGGCGCCAGGACCACGATCACGATGCCGCACCACAGCGCCCACCCGAAGTGCAGGGACGGCATGGCCGCGTACTGGTTGGTGTACTCGGTCAGCATGCCGTAGTTCGGCTTGGAGAAGTCCTGGACGCCGTGCACGGTGTCGATGAACCCGAGCCCCGGCATCAGGCGCGGCGGCGCCAGCGGGTACAGCCAGAAGCCCATCAGCCCGAAGACGGTGGCCAGGCCCAGCGCCGAGCGCGCCCAGCGGTAGCCCGCCGGGCGCCGCACATAGAGCACGGCGAGGACGGTCAGCGGGACGGCGAAGTGGAACGACAGGTAGTAGTAGTCGAGGAAACCGCGCAGCCAGCCGACCTTGACGACGGCGTGGTTGACCCAGTGCTCGAAGTCCACGGACAGCCACTGCTCGATCCGGTGGATCTGGTGCCCGTGGCGTTCCGCGGTGGCCCGGTCGCCGGTCACCCCCACCCGGACCTGCTGGTAGGCGGCGTAGGTGACGCGCATCAGGAGGAGTTCGAGGAGCAGGTTCGGGCGGGTGAGGACCCGGCGCAGGAACGGGACGACGGGCACGTGCCGCAAGCGGGACGGGACCGGGGCGGCGTACTCGGCCGGGACCGGGGACCGGTAGTGCGGCGAGGTGCGGGACAGGAACGGCACGGAGGTGGCCGCGGCGAGAGCGGCGACCAGCACCATGTTGTCCTGCAGCGTGAACAGCAGCTCCAGGTGCGGCAGCATCATGTCCGCCGGCAGTGTCATCACCAGGATGACGGCGACCGGCCACACATACCGGTCGGACGCCCGCTCGCCGACCCGTCCGACCACCGCGAGCAGCACCCACACCAACTGGTGCTGCCAGGCGGTCGGCGACGCCGCGATGGCCGCGCAGCCGGTGACGGCGACGGCGAGGAGCAGTTGTCCGTCGCGCGCGTAGCGCACGGCGCGGCGCACCCCGAGAACGGCGACCGCCGCGCCCAGCGCGAAGAACAGGACGATCTCCACGGGGCCGGAGAGTCCGAGCCGGAGCAGCGCGCCGTGCAGGGACTGGTTGGCGAGGCCGTCGGCCCTGCCGCCGAGACCGGCGCCGGCCATGTGGTGCACCCAGTAGATGGACGAGTCGTGCGGCATCGCGGCCCACGCGAGCACCATGCAGGCGGTGAACGTGATCCCGGTGGTGGCGGCGGCGCGGCGGCGCCCGGTGAACCACAGCAGCGGGGCGAAGAGCAGCACGGTCGGCTGGAGGGCGGCCGCGAGCCCGATCAGCAGACCGCCGGCGCGCTCGCCACGGACGACGAAGCAGCCGACCAGCACCAGCAGGACCGGCATGATGCTGGTCTGTCCGAGCCACAGCGTGTTGCGCACCGGCAGGGACAGCATCAGCAGGCTGATCGCGAGCGGCGCGGCGAACAGGGAGGACCGCCGGCTCACCGGCTGCGGCAGTGCACGGGCCACGATCAGGCCGAGCGCGACCACCAGCAGCAGCGTGCCGAAGGTCCAGCCCCAGCCGAGGGCCTGTTCGGCCGCCCGGGTGAGGGGCTTGAGGACGAGCCCGGCGAACGGTGTGCCGGTGAAGCGCGTCGAGTCGTACAGCGAGTCCTTCACATGCAGGACGCCGTGGGGACCGACCCAGGTCTCCAGATCCGTCAGCCGTTCACCACTGGGCGTACTGAGGACGACGGTCATCTGGCGTAAGGCGAGCACGGCCGTGACGAGCCACAGGCCGAGGCGGACCACATGCAGGTGTCTGGGAGCGCCTTCGACGGCTGCCGCTTCGAAGCTTTCCGCCGGTCGCCCGCTGTGCTCCACGTTCACCTGACGCTTTCGCTCCATTTGTCGGGATGACCATAGTGCGCCCGACATGGGGTCGCCTCCGGAACCGCCACGGCCCCCGTACCGGGTGAAGCCCTGTCCACGGCGGCACGCAGACTTCGGGGAAGGGCGGCGGACGGGTCATCGCGAGGTCGGGCCCGCCGGCCGAGTCGGCCGCGGGCACCCCGTTCCAGCAGGCGATCTACGAGGGTCGGCTGCGCACGCGCCTCCACCGATCAGTTGAACCCGGCCGTCATGATCTCCCTGACGGGGCACCGGCCCGCGGCTATATTCATTAGGGCAGCTAGTTAGAAGCGCTAAGAAATAACACGGGAGGCACAGCGAATGAGCGAGCCGCAGCTCTGGGACGACGTGGACGAGTACTTCACCACCCACCTCTCACGGAACGACGACATCCTCGAAGCGGCCCTCCGCGACAGCGACGCCGCCGAGCTCCCGCAGATCGCGGTCACCCCGCTCCAGGGCAAGTTCCTGCAGCTCCTCGCCCAGATCCAGGGCGCCCGCAACATCCTGGAGATCGGCACCCTCGGCGGCTACAGCACCATCTGGCTGGCCCGTGCGCTGCCCGAGGACGGTCGTCTGGTCTCGCTCGAGTACAGCGCAAAGCACGCCGAGGTCGCCTGTCGCAACATCGCGCGCGCGGGCCTGGAGCGGATCGTCGAGGTGCGGGTCGGCCCCGCCCTGGAGTCGCTGCCCAAGCTGGCCGACGAGAACCCGCCCCCCTTCGACCTGGTCTTCATCGACGCCGACAAGGTCAACAACCCGAACTATGTGGAGTGGGCCCTCAGACTCACCAGCGCGGGCAGCCTGATCGTCGTGGACAACGTCGTACGTGACGGCCGGATCGCCGATGCGGACAGCAAATCGCCCGACGTGCTGGGCAGCCGCGCCGCCCTCGAACTGATCGGCTCGCACCCGCGGTTGAGCGGCACGGCGATCCAGACGGTGGGCAGCAAGGGCTACGACGGCTTCGCGCTGGCGCGCGTGCTGGCGTAGCCCTTGCGTCCTCGGCTGTTGCTCAGAACTCGTGGTAGAAGCCGACGTTGACGCTGCGCGGGGCGGTGCGGTCCTGGACGACGATCTCGCCGCTGCCGCCCCTGGGCAGCGCCACGGTCCCGCCGTAGACGAGCGGCTGCGCGTACTCGCCGACGATCAGCCGGACCTCGGAGGACGGGTCGGGCTGTGAGCCGCGCAGCCAGGTCAGCTGCCAGGTCCCCTCGGGGCCGCACAGGAACTCCAGGTGGACCCGGGAGATGAACAGCCAGTCGTCGGGCGTCGCAAGCCGGCACACGGAGGTGTCCCGCCCCACCCGCAGCACGGCGCCGGGCTCACTGGGTGCGTCGGCCATGAGCATGCCGGCCGTGGCCCCCTCTTCCGCCCCGGAGACGGTGGCCATGGTCAGTTCGAGCACGCGCTGCTCCTCTTGAAGTGTCCTAACACGGCGGCCGCATGATAAATCGCCCGGGCATGCCGCGTCCGGCACAATGGAGTCATGACCGAGCGAAAGCCACCGGGTGTGCCGTTCGAGTCCTGGGTCGACAAGCAGATCCGTGATGCCGTCGGACGCGGCGAGTTCGCCCGACTGCCCGGCGCGGGCAAGCCGTTGCCCTCCGGTACCGACACCTCGTACGACGAACTGTGGTGGGTCAAGCAGAAGATGGCCCGCGAGGGCCTGTCCGTGCTGCCGCCCACGCTCGCCCTGCGCAAGGAGGCCGAGGATGCGCTGGCGGCGGCGTATGCGGCGCCCTCGGAGCGGATCGCGCGGAAGATCGTCACCGACGTCAACGTCAAGATCCGCGACATGATGTTCAAGCCGCCGCCCGGCCCCCCGCTCGGGATGAAGCCGTACGACGTCGAGGAGGTCGTACGGGAGTGGCGGGAGCGCCGGGCGGCGGCAGGGAATCCTGAGAGGGATACGGGTACTTCGAACGGGTCACCCGTGTAGGAGTCGTTCCGCCAGGTTGCGGTAGTCCCGCAGGGCCAGCCGGAGTTGTTCGGTGTCCTCGCCGTCCTGCCAGGACATGCGCAGGGTGCGGCGGCGCCGGGTCAGGGCCTCGGTGAACCGCCCGGCGATCTCCTCGACCACGTGGTCGGCCTCCTCGACGGAGTCCCGGGGCCCGTCCACGAACCCGGAGACCGCCTGGCGAAGACGGAGATCCAGCTTGTCGCACTCGTCCTGCGGGAGGAGACGGCCGCTGGTGGGCGCTGTGGTGCCGGGAGTCCCGGTGGTCCGGCCGAAAGCCGTGCCTTCGCGGGCCCCACCCTGGCCTGCCTCCTCCGTGACCTCGTGCGGGGTGGGTGTCACCGTGGTGCGGTTGGTCCTGTCCTCGGCCTCGGTGCCTTCGGCTGCGGGGCCGGTCGTCGCGTCCGTCATATGGCTCAACTCCCCTTGGCATGACGTCGGTTGATGGCCCAGGGCAGATGGCCGCGGCTCTCGTGCCTGTGGGCCTTGGTGCGGGTGGCGGTGGACGCCGGAGCCTTCTCGGTGCGGCGGGGCGGGGCGGTCAGGTCCTCGAAGAGGGCCCGGGCCTCGACCATGGCCTCGCGCATCTCCTCCGTGTCGGCGGCCCGGTCGCCGTCCTGCCCGCTCACGCCGACGCGTGCGACACGGTGGACGTGCCGGTAGCCGTGGACGTGGTCGGCGTGGTGGACGGAGAGGGCGGCGAGCTGTTCCTCGTAGTGGCCGGCGTCGGGAAAGCCGCGGAGGGCGGCGAGCTCGGCGAGCAGCCGGTCCGCCTCGGTGACCGCTTCCCGCGGCGCGTCGACGAAGCGCTCCTGCGCGGCCGTCCAACGGGCCGTGAGCTCCTCGCGCCTTGCCGGCTCCAGCGGCTTCTCGCGCAGCGATCCGTGCCGCTGCACGCGCTCCGTGAGCTCACGCTCGGCGGCCTTGGTGTCCCCGTCGTGCCGGGCCAGCGTCCGGTCGTACTCGGGCCCGAAGCGCCGCTTCAGGTCCCGGCCGCCGTACCCGCCCCGGGCACGCAGAGTGAGGGCGGCCGCGACAACGACCACGGCCGCCACGATCACGATCAGAGCAATGATCATGCCTGTGGACATGGGTGCCTTCCGGTGTGTCGGCCCCTCGGGCCGGTTCCTCGACCGGGTTGCCCACAAGCCACCCCTCAAACGGCGGCCGCCCGCTCCCGCCCTCGCCGCACAGACGGGCACCGAAGCCGCCGGCGCGGCACCGCGCCGGTCGCCTCCCCCGGGACCGCGGCCACGCGGCTTCGGATTCATGCGAGCGGTGTGTCGATTCCGCGGGCCGCCGATCGACGCAGGGGTACAGAGGTTCGCAGGCGCACTGAGGAGGTTGTCATGGGTGAGGTCATCGCACGGCTGGCCATGTCGCTCGACGGGTACATCGCGGGGCCCGAGTCGGGGCGTGAGCACCCGCTCGGGATCGGTGGGGAGCGGCTGCACTCGTGGGTGTTCGGGCTGCGGTCGTTCCGGCAGATGCAGGGGATGCAGGGCGGGGACACCGGACCGGACGCCGACCTGATCGCCGAGCATGTCGCCCGGCCCGGTGCGGTCGTGATGGGGCACGGCATGTACATCACCGGGGAGATCCCGTGGGGCGAGGAGCCGCCCTTCCACGCGCCGGTGTACGTCGTCACGCACCATGCCCGCGAGGCGCTGGTGAAGAAGGGCGGCACCACCTTCCACTTCGTCACCGAGGGCCCGGGGCGGGCACTGGAGCTGGCCAGGGAGGCGGCCGGGGCCAAGGACGTGTCGCTGGCTGGGGGTCCCCCCGGCCCCTTAAGGGCTGGGGGAGGCGCGGACCGGTGCAGCAGTTCATCCGGGCGGGATGGCTGGACGAGCTCCTCCTGCACGTCGTGCCGGTTCTCGCCTGCGGGGGCCGCAGGCTCTTCGACGACCTGGGCGACCAGCACATCGAGTGGGAGAAGACCCAGGTCCTGGACTCGCCGGGGGTGACCCATATTCGGTTGCGCGCCCCGCACACCGTCTCCGCACAATGACCGGATGACCTGGACGATCGCCCCGGAACCCGTCGACTCCCCCGCGGCCGCCGCCCTTTGGCGGGCGTACTACACGGAGGTCAGCGACCGCTACTACCTCCTGCACGAGGGGCGGCGGACCGATCCGGCCGAGCTGGAGCGGGAGATCGCGGCCCACACCGGTGCCGAACTCGCCCCGCCGACCGGGCGGTTGCTGATCGCACGGTACGGCGGCGAGCCCGCCGGGTCCGCGGGTGTACGGCTGCTGGACGCCACGACCGCAGAGCTCACCCGGGTGTTCGTGCACGAGGGGATGCGCGGCAGGGGCGGGGCCGCGCTCCTCGTGGGCGCCGCCGAGGAGGCCGCCCGGGACCTCGGTGCCGAGCAGTTGGTCCTCGACACCCGAAGCGACCTCACGGAGGCCCGCGCCCTGTACGCACGGCTCGGCTACACGGAGACCGGGCCGCACAACGACGACATGTACGCCGAGCACTGGTTCCGCAAGAACCTCAACTGAACCTCGCCGCCGGCTCCTTGTGCGGCTGCTCCTGGTCCGAGCCGCACATCTCCTCGTTCAGCTCCTTGACCAGCCGGTTCAGATCGGTCGGCCGGTCCGGGCCCCACCAGTCGCCGAGCAGCTCCGCGAGCGACTCCTCACGGGCCTGCGCGAGCCGTTCGGCCACCTCGAGGCCCTGCTCGGTGAGAAGCAGATCGAGACCCTCCCGGGTGGCAAGGCGCCGCTCCTCGACCTGGCGGGCGGCGGCGATGACGACCTGGAGCGGCAGCGTGCTGCGCTCGGCGAGCACGGCCGGTTCCGCCCACCCGTGCTTCTTGATCCGCAGCAGCAGCCAGCTCGCTGCGGGCAGCAGGTCGTAGCCCGCCCGTTCGGTGATCTTCCGGTAGATCTCGCGCCGGCCCTCCCGCGTGCCCAGCACGGACAGCGCGCGGCACACCTCGTCGTACGAGGACCGCTGGACGGGATTGCTGGCCAGGGTCTCCGTGACGTCGGGGGCGGTGACGGAGCCGCGCAGCTTGTCCTCCTTGAGGAACCAGGCCAGTACGAAGCCGAGAACGGCGACGGGGGCGGCGTACAGGAAGACGTCGGCGATGGACGCCGCGTATGCGTGCAGAGCGGGCCCGCGCAGGGCGGGCGGCAGGGAACCGATGCCACGCGGGTCGGACTTGAGCGCGTCCGGGGAGATACCGGCGGGGAGCCGGGCACCGCGGAAGGCGTCCGTCAGCTTGTCGCCGAGGCGGCCGGCGAAGACCGTGCCGAAGATCGCCACGCCGAAGGAGGCTCCGATCGAGCGGAAGAAGGTCGCGCCCGAGGTGGCGACGCCGAGGTCCTCGTACGAGACGGCGTTCTGCACGATGAGGACCAGCACCTGCATGACCAGGCCGAGTCCGAGGCCGAAGACGAAGAAGTAGACGCTCATCTCGGCCGTGGAGCTGTGCTCGTCGAGCCGGTGCAGGAGCAGCAGGCCGAGTGCGGTGACGCCCGTGCCCGCGATCGGGAAGACCTTCCAGCGGCCGGTGCGGCTGACGATCTGGCCGGACGCGGTGGACGACAGCAGCATGCCGAACACCATCGGCAGCATGTGCACGCCGGACATGGTCGGCGTCACACCCTGGACGACCTGGAGGAAGGTCGGCAGATAGGTCATCGCGCCGAACATGGCGAAGCCGACGATGAAGCTGATGACCGCGGAGAGGGCGAAGGTGCGGATGCGGAACAGCTTGAGCGGCAGAACGGGTTCGGCGGCCCTCCGCTCCACGGCCACGAACACGACGGCCAGTGCGACGCCCAGCACGATCAGCCCGATGATCTGCGGCGAACCCCAGCCCAAGGTGGTGCCGCCCAGGGAGGCGACCAGGATCAGACAGGTGGCGACCGCCGCGATGAGGAAGGTGCCGAGGTAGTCGATGGCGTGTTGCGCGGTCCGGCGCGGGATGCGCAGGGCGGTCGCGATCACGGCGAGCGCGACGACGCCGACGGGAAGGTTGACGTAGAAGACCCAGCGCCAGCTGAGGTGTTCGGTGAACAGCCCGCCGAGCAGGGGTCCCAGCACGCTGGTCGCGCCGAAGACGGCCCCGAACAGGCCCTGGTAGCGGCCGCGTTCACGCGGCGGGACGACATCCCCGACGATCGCCATCGACAGCACCATCAACCCGCCGCCGCCCAGTCCCTGCACCGCCCGGAACGCGATCAACTGGGGCATGTTCTGCGCCATTCCGCAGAGCGCGGAACCGATGAGGAAAATCACGATCGCGGCCTGGAACAGCCTCTTCCGCCCGTACTGGTCACCGAGCTTGCCCCACAGCGGGGTCGCGGCGGTCGAGGCCAGCAGATACGCGGTGACCACCCAGGACAGATGGTCGAGGCCGCCGAGGTCGCTGACGATGGTGGGCAGCGCGGTCGAGACGATGGTCTGGTCGAGGGCGGCGAGCAGCATCCCGAGGAGCAGGGCGCCGATCGACACGAGTACGTTCCCGGACACGTGCTCCTGGGCGGCGCTGCCCCGCTGCGGGGGCTTCGCGGATGCCTGTGCGCCTCGCACATTCCCCGTCATACCGTGCGCATCCCCGGCCATGAAGACCTCCTGCGGCTCTCGTTACACGTCCATGGTGGTCGGTGTGACCGGTTATGGCCTGTTGAGTCCTCATGGAAGCCGATATTCCGGGGGCTACCGGCACGGCATGAAGATGATCTGGATAACCTCTGAAGTTCGCGAGGGGAGCGTGAAGGGAGGGACGAACGCGTGACAGACCCGAAAGGTCACCGGTGCCCGGAGTGCGGGGCGCCCAGAGGGGTGGACAACACCCCGTCCTGCGGCTGCACTCAACGGGCGTCCGACGCCCTGCGCGCCGCCCGTACGGCCGAGCAGGCCGCGGCGGAGGACTTCGACCCGCTGCGGATACGGCCGTATGTCGAGCTGGAGGGCGCGGGGAACGAGCCCGCGGTGCCTCCTCCGATGCCGGCGGTCGAGGCGACGATGCGCTTACGGGCGGTGGATGCCGAGGTGCCGGGCGCCGGCGAGCTACGCCTGTTCGACGGCGCGGGCACGGAGGGCACCGAGGAGCCGTACGACGAGGACGACGCAGCGGGCAGGGCGCGGCGCAGACGCCGCACCGTGCTGCTCGGTGTCGGTGGGGCGGTCGTGGCGGTGATGACGGCGGCTGGGATGGCGAGCGGGCTGTTCTCCTACGAGGCGCCGACGCGGGACACCGCGCTGCCCGACGACGTACGGGCGAGCGTGCCGGACGTGTCGCCGAGCCCGGAGTCCGCATCACCGTCGAAGAGCGCCACGTCGGTACGGCCCGCACCGCCGGCACCGGTGCACAGCGCGCGCCCGTCGCTCTCGCCGTCTCCGTCGGCGACGAGCGCCTCGTCGAGCCCGTCCCGCTCGCCCGAGCCGAGCCGGACCCCGCCGACGGCCACGGCGAGCGCCAGCATCGGCGCGAGCGACAGCCGCCAGTCGGCACCTCCCGTGCTGCGCCGCGGCTCCGAGGGCCCCGAGGTCGTCGAACTCGAACTGCGCCTGACCCAGCTCGGCCTCTACACGGGAACGCCGACCGGCCACTACGACCAGGGCGTCGAGGACGCGGTCAGCCGCTACCAGTGGGCGCGGGGGATCCAGGGGGACGAGCTGGGGGTGTACGGGGCGGTGACGCGTGCGCGGCTGGAGTCGGAGACGACGCAGCCGTGAGGCCGCGCGCCCCCGGTCTGGGGGCTGCCGCCCCCAGACCCCCGCTGTCGGCCTGAACGGCCTCGTCCTCAAACACCGGACGGGCTGAAGACCCAACCCCCGGCACAGGTCACCCGACGTGCAGCCGAATCCCCCCGCCGGCCGCAGCGTCAACCCGCACCCGCGTCAGATCCCGCACCACCACGTCCGGCTCGTACAGATCCGCCCGAGCCCCCACCCCCACAACCCGCATCCCCGCAGCCCGCCCGGCTTCGATCCCCGCAGCGGAATCCTCGAAGACAACGCACTCGCCCGGCTCGACCCCCAGTTCAGCCGCCCCCTTCAAAAACCCCTCGGGATCCGGCTTGCTCGCCCCTACCGACTCGGCAGTCACCCGCACCTCGGGCAGCGACAACCCCGCCGCCCCCATCCGCGCCGTGGCGAGAGCCAGGTCGGCCGACGTCACCAGGGCATGCGGCAGCCCCCGCAGCGAGGCGAGGAACTCCGGCGCGCCGGGGATCGCCACGACACCGTCCACGTCCGCCGTCTCCTCGGCGAGCATGCGCGCATTGTCGGCGAGGTTCTGCTCCATCGGCCGGTCGGGCAGCAGCAGCGCCATGGAGGCATGGCCCTGGCGCCCGTGCACCACCTTCATGACCTCGTCGGCGTCCAGCCCGTGCCGTTCGGACCAGCGGCGCCAGATGCGCTCGACGACGGCGTCGGAGTTCACGAGGGTGCCGTCCATGTCCAGCAGGAGGGCGCGGGCGGTGAGGACGGTGGTGACCGTCATCGGCAGCTCCAAGGCGCGAGGGAGGAAACAAGGCGGCCCCGCCCGCCGGTCAGGGAAAACGAGCGGGAGCCACTTTGTTTCTCTACGGTACAAAACGCGTCCGGCATCCGCCAGTACCCCCGGAGACAGTTCACCCGGTGTTCAGCTCACCCGGTGCCCGACTCACCCGGCGACGGCCTCCCACAGACTCCACACACCGAGCGCCAGCATCAGCAGCGCCGCGACCTTGGTGATGAGGGCCAGCGGCACCCGCTTCATCAGGGCCTTCCCGCCGACGATCCCGAGCCCGGCGACCGCCCACAGCGCCAGTACCGCTCCGAGGCCGACGGAGAGCGGGTCGTCGTAACGGGCCGCGAGGTTCGCCGTCATGATCTGGGTCAGGTCCCCGAACTCGGCGACCAGGATGAGCATGAACCCGGCGCCCGCGACCTTCCAGAAGGACTGGTTGCCGGGCCCCCGGATCTCCTCCTCGTCCTCGCCCTTCCTCATCAGCAGGACCGCCGCGCCACCCAGGAAGAGGACGCCGGTCAGCGCGTGGACGATCTGCTGGGGCAGCAGGGTGAGCACGCTTCCGGCCGCCACGGCCAGCGCGACATGCAGCGCGAAGGCCGCGGCCACGCCGGCGAAGACGTACGAGGCGCGGTAGCGGGTGCCGAGCACCAGCCCGGCGAGCGCGGTCTTGTCCGGCAGTTCGGCAAGGAAGACGACGCCGAACACCAGCGCCGTGACGGTGAAGCTGATCAAGGTTCCTCAATCGGTCGGGGCCGCCCCGCCGAGAGTGCTGTGACTGCGATACGACACCTCGGCACGGCAGCACACAGCGGAAGACACGGTTGTGCACTGCTTTGCCGAAGGTCTCGCTGGCCGGCCCCGTGACGAGGCCTGCCTCCGGGCGCCGGCTCAGACGAGCTGAGCAGTATGTCGACGGTCCGGCGAAGAGCTACTCCCCTTCTGCACCACTCATCGTACGCGACCGCTCGGCGGGCGAAAGTTCGACCGTAAACCTTGTCATGTCATGCACACGACATTAGCTTCTTACCGAACGCTCACCTCTCCGCAACGCGGTGCCGCGAGCATTCCCCTGCTCGCACCCAACGCCCCTATAGCCCAAGGGAGTTCGCATGACGAAGTTCTACGCGCGTCGACGGCTCAGCATACTCGCGGCTCTTACCGGACTCATAGCCTCCGCCGGACTGTTCAACAGTCCGGCCGCCTCCGCCGCGCTTCCCACCCCGGTCAGCGCCGCCACCGCCCGCACCTACCTCGCCTCGCTCACCGTGGCGAGCGAGAACCGCACCGGCTACGACCGCGATCTCTTCCCGACCTGGATCACGATCTCGGGGACCTGCAACACCCGCGAGTACGTCATCAAGCGGGACGGCAGCAACGTCGTCACCGACTCCGCCTGCACCGCCACCAGCGGCTCCTGGTACTCGCAGTACGACGGGGTCACCACCACCGACCCCAGCACCTTCGACATCGACCACCTGGTCCCGCTCGCCGAGGCCTGGGACTCCGGCGCGAGTGGGTGGACCACCGCCCGGCGCCAGGCGTTCGCCAACGACGTCACCCGCCCGCAGCTGATCGCCGTCTCCGCGAGCTCCAACCGCTCCAAGAGCGACCAGGACCCGGCCGAGTGGGTGCCCACCCGCTCCGCCTACGTCTGCACCTACGTCCGCGCCTGGGTCCAGGTGAAGTACTACTACGACCTCTCCGTCGACTCCGCCGAGAAGTCCGCGCTGACCAGCTACCTCTCCGGCTGCTGATCCCGCGGATGTTGCGGCGGATTCTGTAAAGGAACCTCCCCGCCGGCCCCCGTGGTTCCGTACCGTACGGGGCGACGGAGGAGGGCGAGCCGAAGGGGCGCGACGCCGGCTGAGGCGCCCCGGAGGCGAGCCCGACCATGGAAAGGGCGGGCATGACGTGGCCGAACTGCGCCTGGGTCCACTGCTGAGGTATGCCGACGGCTCGTCCGCGACCGTCTGGGTCGAGGCGAGCCGTCCGTGCACCGCCGAGGTGCGCTGCGCTGACGGCGCCCGCGGCGAGGCCCGCACCTTCCAGATCGCGGGCCATCACTACGCCCTCGTGCCGGTCACCGGCCTCACACCGGGCACGGCGACGCCGTACGACGTCCTCCTCGACGGCACGCCCGTGTGGCCGACGCCCGACGCGGCCGGCTCCCCGCGGAGGTTCCCGCCCTCCGTCATCCGCACCCCGCACGACGGCGACGGTGTCCGCGTCGCCTTCGGCTCCTGCCGCTGGGCCGCCCCGCCGCCGGATGAGCACGACCCCGTGGGCCCGGACGCCCTGGACACCCTCGCCGCGCGCATCGCGGCCGACCCGGACGGCGAACGGCCGGACGTGCTGCTGCTGTTGGGCGACCAGGTGTACGCCGACGAGACCTCGGACGCGACCCGCCGCTGGCTGGCCGCCCGCCGCGACCTGAGCGACCCGCCGGGCAACGAGGTCGCGGACTACGAGGAGTACACCCGTCTCTACTACGAGTCCTGGCTCGACCCCGAGGTGCGCTGGCTGCTGTCCACCGTGCCGAGTTGCATGATCTTCGACGACCACGACGTCGTCGACGACTGGAACACCTCCGCCGCCTGGCTGGAGGACATGCGGGCCACCCCCTGGTGGCGGGAGCGGCTGCTGAGCGGCCTGATGTCGTACTGGGTGCACCAGCACCTGGGGAACCTATCGCCGGCCGAGCTGGCGGCCGACCCGCTGTATGCGAGCGTACGCGAACTGCCGGACGGCACGGACGAGTTGCGCGCCTTCGCCTGCAAGGCCGACGCCGACCCGAGCGCGGTGCGCTGGAGCTACCGGCGCGACTTCGGCCGCGTACGCCTGCTGATGGTGGACACCCGGGCGGCCCGCGTCCTGGACGAGGACGACCGGGCGATGCTCGACCCCGGGGAGAGCGAGTGGCTGCGCGAGCAGGCCCTGACGGAACGGGGGTCCTACGACCATCTCCTCATCGGCACCTCCCTGCCCTGGCTGCTGCCGCACCTGGTGCACGAGGCCGAGGCGTGGAACGCGGCGCTGTGCCGGGGCGAGCGCGGGGCGCGCTGGGCGCGGTTCGGGGAGGATCTGCGGCGGCGGGCCGACCTGGAGCACTGGGCGGCCTTTCCGGCCTCCTTCACCGCGCTGACCGCGCTGATCGCCGAGGCCGGTTCGGGAGCGGAGGCGCCGGCGACGGTGCTCGTCCTGTCGGGGGACGTGCACCACGCGTATGTGGCCGAGCCGGTCTGGCCCTCCACCACACCGGACGCCCGCGTCCTGCAGCTGACCTGTTCCCCGGTCCACAACTCCGTCCCGCTGTCGATCCGGATCGGGTTCCGCTTCGGCTGGAGTGCGGTGGCCCGCGCCCTGGGCCGGCGCCTCGCCCGGCACGGGCGGTGCGGGCGGCCGCCGGTCGACTGGCGCAAAAGGGGCGGGCCCTGGTTCGGCAACCAGCTGATGACGCTGACGCTGAAGGGCCGTTCGGCGCGGCTGCGACTGGAGCAGGCGCAGCCGAACCGGGTGCTGAAGACCGTGGAGGAGTCCACTCTCACCCCCACATGAAGCGGCACATTCGGGACACATGAGTGGCAAACGGGGTGTCTGAGACTCGCGTTGGCTTCCGTGGCGCGTGACGGCAATGATGAGGCGGACCGTCCGCTTCCGTTCCGGCGGTCTTGCTGCCAAGCGCCCCCACGCCCGGAGTCCCGCCTTGTCTGCACCGCTCGCAGAACACCCGACCGTCTCCCTTGCCGTGGTGGGCGCCGGACCGCGCGGCACCAGCGTGCTTGAACGCCTGTGCGCCTCCGCGCCGGAGCTCCTCCCGCGGGGCGTACGACTGACCGTCCACGTCGTCGATCCCGCACCGCCCGGCCCCGGCAGCGTGTGGCGCACCACCCAGTCCCCCGAGCTGCTGATGAACACGGTGGCCTGCCAGGTGACCCTGTTCACCGACGACAGCGTGGACTGCTCGGGGCCGGTCCGGCGGGGCCCCAGCCTGTACGAGTGGGCGGACGGCGAGCTGGGCGCGGACGAGTACCCGACCCGCGCCCGGTACGGCCGCTACCTGGAGTGGGTGTTCGCGAAGGTGGTGCGCGAGGCGCCGCCCGCCGTGCGTGTCGAGACACACCGGGCGCGGGCCGTACGGCTGGACGACGCCCCCGACGGCCGCCAGACCCTCACCCTCGACGACGGCCGCACCCTGACCGGCCTGTCCGCCGTCGTCCTCGCCCAGGGCCACCTGCCGACCGCCGCGGACGCGGAGCAGCGCCGCCTCGCGGACTACGCCGACCGCCACGGCCTGCTCCACTTCCCGCCCGCCAACCCGGCCGACGTCGACCTCTCCCCCATAGCGCCCGGCGAACCGGTGCTGCTGCGCGGCCTCGGCCTCAACTTCTTCGACCACACGGCCCTGCTGACCACGGGCCGCGGCGGCCGGTTCGTCCCCGGTCACCGCGGTCTGCGCTACGTCCCCTCCGGCCGCGAACCGCGCCTGTACGCCGGCTCCCGGCGCGGCATCCCGTACCAGGCGCGCGGCGACAACGCCAAGGGGCCGTACGGCAGACACACCGCGCTGATCCTCACCCCGGAGGTGATCGCGGGCTTCCGCAAGCGCGCGGACTCCGGTGAGGCGCCCGACTTCCTCGCCGAGATATGGCCGCTGGTGGCGAAGGAGGTGGAGACGGTCTACTACGCGGCGCTCACCGGGCGGGCGGACTTCGCGGACCGCTTCCTCGCCGTGCCCCATCGCGATCCCCAAGAGGCGTACGTACTCGATGAGTTCGGCGTCCCGGCGGCCGACCGCTGGAGCTGGGACCGGATCTCCCGGCCGTATGCGGAAGGGCAGTTCACGCATCGGCGGGAGTGGCGGGCGTGGCTGCTGGCGTATCTGCACGAGGACGCGGCGCAGGCCGCCCTCGGCAATGTGGACGGTCCGCTCAAAGCGGCCCTGGACGTGCTGCGCGACCTGCGCAACGAGCTGCGGCTGATCGTCGACCACGGCGGCCTCACCGGTGTCTCCCGCCGCGAGCACCTGGACCGCTGGTACACCCCGCTCAACGCCTTCCTGTCCATCGGCCCGCCCCGGCGGCGCATCGAGGAGCTGGCCGCGCTGGTGGAGGCCGGGGTGGTGGAGGTGCTCGGGCCGCGCCTCGAAGTGCGCCCCGAACAGGGGGCATGGGTGGCACGCTCTCCCGAGGTGCCGGGGTCGGCGGTGCGCGTGACAACCCTCATAGAGGCCCGCCTACCGGAACCTGATCTGCGACGCACCGCCGACGAACTCCTCGCCCGGCTGCTGAAGACGGGACAGTGCAGGCCGCATTCCGTCGACGGTTACGAGACCGGCGGGCTGGACGTGACAGAGCGGCCCTATCGTCTGACGGACCGTCAAGGACGGCCGCACTCAAGGCGGTTCGCGTTCGGGGTGCCCACGGAAGGCGTGCACTGGGTGACGGCGGCCGGGGCCCGGCCGGGAGTGGATTCGGTCACACTTTCGGACGCGGACGCGGTGGCCAGGGCGCTGCTACGTGCGGCTACGGGCGAAACGGAACCGGAAACGGAACCGAACCGATGGCCGAATGTTGAACTTGCAAGCATCGATTGAGCGGACCTACGGTGAATTACTCGCTCGGCTCGTCCCCAGGCCGGTCCGCCCCGGACCGGCCCGACCGAAGGAGCACCCCCCACATGACCGCTCGCCTCAACAACGCCCAGCCGTACGCCCTCGGACTGTTCCGCATCGTCGTCGGCCTGCTCTTCGCCTGCCACGGTGCCGCCTCGCTCTTCGGCGTCCTCGGCGGTGTGCCCGGCACCAACGGCGGCACCGTCCAGACCGGCGCCTGGCCGTTCTGGTACGCGGCCGTCATCCAGCTGGTCGGCGGCATCCTCGTGCTGCTCGGGCTCGCTACACGCGTAGCCGCCTTCATAGCCTCGGGCGCGATGGCGTACGCCTACTTCAAGGTGCACCAGCCGAACGCCCTGTGGCCGATCGAGAACGGCGGCGAGGCCGCCGCGATGTTCAGCTGGACCCTGCTGCTGCTGGTCTTCACCGGCTCCGGCGCCTTCGGCCTGGACCGGCTGTTCGCAAAGCGCGCCACGGCGCAGGACAAGACCGCGGCGGAGCAGGCGCCGGTCGCCGCCTGATCCTGTGCGCTGATCCCGGGGCCTTCCCCCGCCGGTGGGGGGAGGCCCTGCACGTTCAAGGCCTGTGCGTTCAAGGGCCGACGGCGGCGGTGAACGTCCTGTGCCGATCCCACGCACCCCCCATGAATCACCCGTCACAGCCCCGGCGTACGCTGTATGGCTGTCATGGCCGCTCTTGCCGCTCCCTCGCGACGTTCGCGGCACGGTCCGGTCCACGGGGGAGTCACGGGGAGTTCGCGGTGCTGGAGAGTGTGGAGCTGCTGACCGGCAGCCCATGGATCTACGCCATGGTGGCGCTGTCGGTCCTGCTCGACGTGTTCCTGCCGGTCCTGCCGAGCGGGGTGCTGGTGATCACGGCCGCCACGGCGGCGGCCGCGGGCTCGGCGAGCGGCCAGGTACCGCACGCGGTCCCCGACATCCTGGGTCTGACGCTCTGCGCCGCCATCGCGTCCGTCGTCGGCGACCTGGTGGCATACCGCCTGGCCTGGCGCGGCGGCGAACGCCTGGACCGCGCCATCGCCCGTTCCCGCCGACTGACCACCGCGCAGGAACGTCTCGGCGCCGCCCTGGCCCGCGGCGGCGGCGCCCTGGTCATCCTCGCCCGTTTCGCCCCGGCCGGCCGCTCGGTCGTCTCCCTGGGCGCGGGGGGGGCCCCCCGCCCCGCCGCCCCACACCGGCCCCGCGGCGCCCCCGCCGCCCCGTCCACGGCGGCCGAAAAACGGGGACGCGGGGAATCCCGCCGC